>JBDUBZ010000350.1:0-4342 GCA_040003745.1 Terriglobia bacterium | reverse complement strand
GCCGCGAAGCCCTGAAGCACGTCTTCGGAATGCCCGCGGGCGGTGAGGATCAGTGTCGGCGTATATTCGCCCGCATGGCGGAGCTCCGAAACCACGGCGAAGCCGTTCTTCCCCGGCAGCATCACGTCCAGCACCACGATGTCGAACGCCGTGCGGCCGGGTCCGATCAGCCGTTCGAGCGCGGCTTCACCGTTATCCACCAGCTCCACTTCGTAGCCCTCTTGTTCGAGGTTGAAGCGCAGGCCTTCGGCCAGGTGGAGTTCATCTTCAACAACCAGGACCCGTTTCATTTTGCAAGGGGAAATTGCAGCACAAAAGTGCTGCCGCGGCCCGCGCCCTCGCTTTCCGCCCAGGCTCGGCCCCCGTGCCGCTTGGCGACGGAGCGGACGATAAACAGACCCAGGCCGGTACCCTTGACCCGGGCGGTGAGCGGGCCGCTCATGCGGTAGAAACGCTTGAAAATCCGCTTCAGTTCCGTGCTGGGAATTCCGGGCCCGTTATCGGAAACCCGGACAGAGGCAAACTGGTCGCTGTCTTTCGCGGCCCGAACCACCACCCGTGCCTCGGCTCCCGAGTACTTGACAGCGTTATCGAGCAGATTCGAAATGGCGGCGCGGACTTCGTCGTGATCGCCCATAATCCGCAGCGCTTCCCCGGATTCGAATTCGATGGCTTCGGGCTGCAGATGGTGCAGCACGCGCGCGCGCCCCGTGCACTCCGCCACGATGGTGGAAAGATCGACCGGGGCTACGTTGGGCGGACGATTGGAGGAACCAATCCGGCCGGTGCGAAGAATCTGCTCGATGGTTCCGAGCAGCCGATTGCTGTCCTGCAGAATGATCTGGTAGAACTCTCTGCGCTTGGCTTCATCGACGGTGCGCGTCTGCAGGGTCTCCACGTAGAGCTTGATCGAAGCGATAGGCGTCTTCAGTTCGTGGGTGACCGCGTTGATAAAGGCGTCATGCTGCTCATTCCGACGGATTTCCCTTACCAGAAATGTCGTATTCAGCACGACACCGGCAATGATCATCGCCAGGAGCACAATGCCGAAGAACAGCCTGATTCCGGCGCGCCAGTCGAGGATTACCCATCCGACGTAGAGAAGGAGCGTAACAATAATGAGTCCCGCCCCGAGCGCTATGAAGAATGCGATCGATCTCTTGCGGGCGCTGCCGATCATGGCTCCAGCTTACTGGAACCCGGGCCTTCACGGTAAGTTCGCTGGTCTAGCGGGGATTATAACTTTGCCGCGTAACCCGCGCATACTCTGTGACCAAACTCGCCGTAGAGATGCCAGGCGCGAACTGCCGCGCTAGTGCGGCCGCATTGGCGCCCATGGCTGCACGTAAACTGGCATTGCATACGAGTTCGGTCAAAGCCGATCCTAATTGCTGCACATCACACTCGACTACCAGTCCCGCATGAGCCTTCAAAACGTCGCCATGAATACCCACCTGGTTGGAGACGATTACAGGAAGCCCCGCGGCCATGGCCTCGACGACCGCCACGCCAAGCCTCTCCGCGAGTTGCATGTCGCAAGGCGAAAGACCGCAACAGGCCCTCTCTAGGCGGCTTCGCGTTCCAGCAGGGGGTTCTCGATCTTCGCGACTTTCACGCCCGAAGCGAGGCCGAAATACCTCATAACCCTGAGCAGCAGCCAGGAAGGATCGAACTCGTACCAGGCAAGTCCGTGCCGCGCCGAGGTCGGGTGAGCATGGTGATTGTTGTGCCAGCCCTCTCCGAAAGTGATGAGAGCAACCCACCAGTTATTGCGGGAATCGTCACGGGTGTCGAACCGGCGGCGGCCCCACATATGAGACGCCGAGTTTACCAGCCAGGTGGCATGCAGGCCGAAGGTAACTCGCAGGAAGACTCCCCAGAACATCAGCGGGAGACCGCCGAAGGCATAAAGGATGACTCCAAGGATCACCATCGGAATCCAGTGATAGTTGTTCAACCAGATGTAGAAGCGATGTTTGGCAAGATCCGGTGCGTACCGCGACATGAGCTTTGTATTGTTGTGGTTAACGTTGCCCCACATGATCCAGCCGGCGTGCGACCAGAAGCCGCCATCGCGTGGCGAGTGAGGGTCGCCCGGCTGATCGGATTTCTGATGGTGTACACGGTGCGTGGCGACCCAGAAAATGGGTCCGCCTTCCAGGTTCAACGTTCCACAGACCGCGAATGTATATTCAAGCCAGAGCGGGATCCGGTAAGACCGGTGGGTATGCAGGCGATGATAGCCCATGCTGATTCCGAGCCCGGTTGCGACCCAGTAGAGGAAGACCGTTATGGCGAAGACCTTCCAGCTGAACATAAAAAGGGCGGCAATCGCCCCGACATGGAACAGCCCCATCACGAGCGTGGTGGACCAGTTCAGTTTATTGCGCAATGGCAGTGCGATCTCTTCAACCCGCGTCGCAGAATGTGGCATCTGATTTGAGGCTAGCAAGGTTCCGAGGCGGCGTTTGTAAGACTTCTGTCGCCGAAAAAGGGTGCCATCTGCCATCCCTCCTGGCGCGCGGAGGTGTATCCCCTGGGAAGGCACCTGCAATATGATAACGAGCGTCTGAAAATGAGGGAGACTCTTAAAGATTCTTCCTGTCGTTGCCGCTCCGGTAACAACGTCAGTGGTGGCGCAGCACAGTTCCCTCGATGGGAACTGGGATTCTATACCGTCGACTGCCGGATCGACCAGATCAATGTCGCCAATATAAGAGATCTGAAGGTCGTCCGGGAATGGAAACCGAGTAACTTCGGCAACGGTCCTATTTCAACTGGGAAGTCACGCTCGCGGTCGACGGCATTCTTTCATGCGTCGGCGGGGGCGGCGGAAAAGACGATCGATGGCGCTGCCCTGGCGGCTCGACAGTTTATTCGACGCGAAACTGGGCCTTCTCGGTAACCGTCTGGTTGCCCACTCCATCCCGGGCAGTAACGGAAACCGTGTAAACCCCAGGCAGGGTATCGGGCTGCAGCGTCAGACTGAAGGAGCCTGGTACCCAGGGCTGCGGATAGAACGCCTGGCTTTTTTCAGTGGCGGCATTTTCCTGAGAAAAAAGCTGGCGCCCCGCCGCAGTGGCGACGGCCACATCATAAGCGACGTCAATCGCATTCTGTTCGCCGAACTTGTACCCCGTTGCGTTGAAGCGCAGCCAAACCATGTCGCCTTTGCGATAGACCGGTGATTTCAATGCCACACCTTCGTCCGCTGTGCGATAGAAAGCGAGATCCCGAATTGCCAGCGTGGCACTCTCCCGGACATCCCTTCCAGCGACGCTGAACGAACTGTCTCCCGCCGCCTTCTGGTGGTTCAGCTCGTCGGTCAAATCGTAGTGGATTCGGTAAACGCCTGACGGAGCGATCGGGGGCACTTGAAACTGAGACCGGAGACGCGGCTTCCAGTCCTTGTCCTCATCCCGCAGGGAGGTGCCGATCAGGATTTCATCCCGGGAAGCGATGGCTGTTCCTCTGGAATCGAAAGCCTGTACGTGCCCGGTCAATTGAACTTTGCCCGCGTCGGAGGTGCGAAAACCGGCGGCATCGAAACGGAAATAGATCGATTCGCCGGGTCCCACGCGGTCGTCGGGCCCTAACGGCGCTCCGTCCTCAAATTGGGACACGATCGCGTTCATGACCTTCAGATTCCCCGGAGTCGATAGCGCTGCGGGACCCTGAGCGAGGGCAGTCGCAATGAACAGGGAAGCGAAATGGTACCGCGCGCAGTGCACGAACCATTTTACTTCTTTCTTACTCCCTTTTTGGCTGGGCGGGGGCGGCCGAAGGCGCTGGCGGTGAATCTGCCGGTAGCTGTGAAGGCGGAGCACTCACGTCATTCATCTGTTCGTGGGCATAGCTGAGCGGGATGTCGATTGATACGTCGTTCTCACTGGTTTCATCCGTCAGCTTCAGCTTGTAGTGCCCTGCCGGAGCGTCGAAGAGCACCGCGCCGCGCTCGGTCTGGCCGGTGCCTAAGCGGCGCAGCACCCCCAGCCAGTGCTGGACGCCGGCTCCATCGGCCAGTTCCGGATAACTTTTGCCCGAATCGTCTATCAACGTGAGACCGGGAATCGAGAGATCACCGTTGCTTGAATTAGTAACCGCGATCTGTATGACGACAAAGCGATTTTGCGGAATTCTCGGGCTGGCGTCGTCGCCAAGACGCGTGCGGATTTCGCTGTCGACAACGCTGAAAATCAACTGATCCGCAGTCGCCTTCTCGCCGGCGGCGAAGATCTTCGGCTGACGGCCGGGTTTCTCAGAACACCCAGACAGTAAAACAATAAACGCGGCACAATACAGGATAGAGACACGCATTCGGGTCAGCGAACAGTCTATCAGG
>JBDUBZ010000349.1:0-4372 GCA_040003745.1 Terriglobia bacterium | reverse complement strand
CGGTTCCAGCACCGACCTCTTTGGTGGTAAAGAACGGATCGAAGATGCGCTGCTGGGTGGTCTCATCCATGCCCGAACCATCATCGGTAACGGTCAATGAAACGTATTCTCCACTTTCCAGTTTTTCGAGGCCGGTACGGACCAACACCGTGCCCTTCCGGGCTTCCGGAATGGATTCAGCGGCGTTGATAATGAGGTTCATGATCAGCTGCTGCATCTGCCCGGCATCGGCGTTGATCATAGGCAGATCCGGCGCAGTTCGAAAAACCAATTCCACCCGGGAGGGTATGAAGCGCTTGACGAAGGCGCGGCTTTCGAGAGCGATACTGGAGAGATTCACCGCCTGCATCACGAAGCGCCCTTTGCCCGAATAGGCGAGAATCTGCCGCGTAAGATCCGCCGCACTCTCGCTGGCCTTAATAACCTCGGCAATCAATTCGCGTTCCGGGGCCTGGGGGGGCAATGTTTCTTCAATCAGGCTTGAATTGCCCAGAATCCCGGTCAGCAGATTGTTGAAATCGTGCGCGATGCCGCCGGCGAGAACCCCGATGCTCTCAAGCTTGGCTGTGTGGCGAAGCTGTTGCTCGAATGTACGCTGCTCGGTGATGTCCTGCACGATGCATACAGCTCCGGCAAGAGCGCCTTCTTCGAACACCGGATCGAGCCGTATGCAGAGGACCCGGTCCCCCACACTGCGATCTCCGGCCTGCCGTTTCCCTGTGGAGCGCAATTGCTCGAACCCCTCTTTGGTGACATCCGCCGCGGCCTCGCGATCCGGGCCGACCCGCGCCCAGAAAGACTCGTTCGCCTGCACAACGCGGCCCTCCGGATCGAGAAGAGCTACGCCATCCTGAATAGCGTCGAAGGTGGTCTGCCAGCGCAGAGCGGAATGCCTTACCGTCTGCTCGGCATTCTTCATGCGCAGCAGCGAATGAATGGTAGCGAGCAGCATGCGCGGCTCATACGGTTCCGTCAGATAGGCGTCGGCGCCGTTTTCGAGCCCTTTTACCTGAGCCGAGGTATCGAGGTAAGACGCCGACATCTGGATGATGGGGGTGCCCTCCGTACCGGCATTGGTACGCAGACGGCGGCACACCTCGAAACCGTCCATATCCGGCAGGTGGACATCGAGCAGAATGACATCGGGCGCGTGGGTTTGAGCCATCCGAAAGCCACCGTCACCCGTTCCCGACTCGATTACATCGTAGCCATTTTGCCGAAGCTGACGCGCAGCCACGTAGCGGCCGGCTTCATCGTCGTCGATATTCAGGATGAGTGGTTTCTGCCTTTTCACGAAAGAACCGGTTTTGAATGCCCCACGCTTCGTCCCGCCAGATCGCCCAACCCCGCAGCTTCGAGGATCGCTCCGATGGTATCCCGGATACCGCCCTCCCGCAGACTATCTTTGGATAATACTGCCAGAACGTGTTTTTCGATACCCCGCACCATGGCATCGGCCAGACGGAGCGAGGTCGAGACAATAATCGGAATCGTGCTGAGAGCCGGATCGGCCCGCATTTTTTCAATGGTCTCAAACCCATCCATCTCCGGCATGATCAAGTCCATGATTACCAGATTGGGCCTGACCGACCGGGCCAGTTCAAGTCCCGCCGCTCCGTTGGGCGCTTCGAAGATACGCGCCTTTGAGTCGCGAAATATCTGTCGAAGCAGATAGCGTGATATATCTTCGTCGTCAATCAGCAGGATCGTTGTTTCAGGCTCCGGCTCGGTCAGCTCACTTAACAGGCGGATCAGCGTTTCGCGATCCAACGGCTTGGCGGTGAACGCGTCCGCGCCCAGAGCCAGTGCCTTTCCCCGGTCGTCCACTTCAGTCGCCACGAGAACTGGAATCGATTTCGTCGCAGGGTCCGATTTCAGGCGTGCCAGCAGATCCCAGGTATCCTCCCCCTCCAGCAGGATATCGAGAAGAATGACCGCGGGCTGCACGTTTCGCAGCGCGTTTTCCGCCTCGCGTGTACTGCGGGCGAACGTTGGCTGCCAGTGTGAATTTTTCAGATACTGACTGTAGATGAGCCGCGTTTCGAAATTATCCTCGACAATCAGCACCGCGCGGCGTGAAGGGTCGCGCGCGGCCGTTTCAGGTTGAATCGCGGGGTCCTCGGCGGCCTCAAAGACTCTTGGAATCCGCAGCGAAAATGTCGAGCCCACGCCCAGTTCACTCTCCACGTGGACGGACCCTCCCAGCAAGCCGGCCAGTTTACGCGAAAGAGGCAGCCCCAGACCGGTGCCCCGTACCTTGCGCTGGATGGCGCTGTCGAGCTGCGCAAATTCGTGGAAAATCGTCTCTATGTCGTCAGCGGCAATCCCGATGCCCGTGTCGCGGACGTGGAAGGTCATCAGGTCGCGCTCTTTGTTGTATTCCGCCCGGACGCGCACCTCTCCCGCCTCAGTGAACTTTAAAGCGTTCGAGATGAAATTACGCAGGATCTGGGAGATCTTACCTTCATCCGAGACAACCGGAGGGCAATCCGCGGCATCGTCGAAAACCAGATTGAGGGCGCTGCCGATCAGCAACGGACGAAGCATGCCCCGCAGTGCGCCGAAGACATTATTAATCTCGAATTCAACCGGATGGATCTCCATCTTGCCGGCTTCGACCTTGGCGAGATCCAGCAGGTCGTTCACCAGCTCAAAGAGGGTCTCGGCGGCCTTGCGGATGTAATTTACCTGAATCTCCTGCTCGGAGGTGAGGTCCCCGTCGGTCCGTTCGCCCAGCATACGGGAGAGAGCCAGAATCGAGTTCAGCGGCGTGCGGATCTCATGACTCATGTTCGACAGGAAGCGCGACTTGACCTCATCGGCGCGGCGCAGATGATCGGCCCGCTCATCAAGCTCGGCATAGAGCGCCACGACACCGCGGTTGGTGTCCTCAAGCTCCCGATTCAGACTCAGAAGTTCTTCCTGCCGTTTGCGCAGTTCGTCGAGCGTGCGCATCAATTCAGTGGTCTGATCGCGGAACTCGTCGAGAATGTTTTTTGGGTTTTGCCTCTGTATCTGGGCGATCAGCCGCGGCAGCATTTGCGGCGTTATCACGGGGGAGCGGCGTGGCAGCATCTTCCCGAGAATCACCTCGGCGCCCCCGCCCCGCACCGTATTGACGGTGAAAATATCCATCAGACGCTTCGCCCCCAGGATTCCCAGGCCCATGCCCGTTTCGGAGCGATAGTGGCCTGAGAGGATCACATCAAGATGGGGAATTCCCGGGCCTTTATCGGATATCCGGATCCCGAGAAGCTGCGGCGCGGAAGTGCCCTCCAGGTAAAACTCCGCCTCACCCCCGCCGCCATACATATAAGTATTCCGCGCAATTTCCGAGACTGCGGTCGCGAGCCTCGTCTGTTGTTGCTTTTCGAAGCCAAACGCCTCCGCAATCTGACGGGCGCGCTGGCGGCAGGCGACCACGTCGTGCTCATACTGGATGCGGACCATGGCGATCGGCAGACTCACTCTGTGGGCCTCATGGGCGTTCCAGCACCACCACCACCGTGGCGTCGTCCCGGAGCCGGCGGAAGTCGCGGAACAGTACCCCGGCGATAACGCTGCAGTGATGACGCATCAGGCCGGGATACTTCCCAAAAGACCAGTGCGTCCCGAGGCCGTCCGAGTGCAGAATAATCAAAGCTCCGGATGGCCACGGATATTCAAACTGGCGCACGCCGCGCAGTTCATGCCCCAGCGTTCCATTCATGGAAATCATCTGGCGGCGACCTCCCTCTTCCGTCACCACCGACCCCGCAACATTTCCAACCCCCGAAAACATCACTGTATGCGCCGCCCTGTCGATATCGACGACGCCTATGGCCGCGCCTCTCGTCGCCTTCAGACGCAGGTGGGCTTCCGCCACAACGCTCACTGGGTCCTTGAAACCGTCATCGTGAATGACCGACACGGCAGCTACCGACGCCTGGGCAGCCATGAGGCCGTGCCCCAGCCCATCCGCCACAATGATCCGCAGGCGATCGCCGGACATATGGTAATCCCATGTGTCGCCGCAGACGTCTTCGCCAGGGTAGGGAAGTGTCAGGGCGCCCATTTCAAAGTGCGTCTCTGCGGTCTGCCGCCCCACATGCGCCACGAGGATGGTCCCTTTTCCAACCTGCGAATAGAGATCATGGAAACTGGACAGCCGGGAGATCGCGCCGAGGCCGGTCCCCTGACTTCCGGCGGTGGAGTACCCATCGGCGAAACAGCGGGCCACATTCTCCATCCCTGTGCCGGAATCGATGGAAATCACCTCTATAAAGGGAGCTCCTTCCTTCGAGAGATCGCGCAGCACAATGTCGCCGCCACCGGCGTGCTTGATCTGATTGGATGCGGCCTCGGTTACAATCAGCGCCAGCTCGCCCGCCTC
>JBDUBZ010000348.1:0-4387 GCA_040003745.1 Terriglobia bacterium | reverse complement strand
ACCCACGGAAAATTCCCGGTCCACCCAAGTCTTCGGGAGAATGCTGGCGCCGAGGTTGAAAATGTGGCCGATGTGCGTCGCATAGTCCAGTCTAGTCCCCGGTTCGGATTTGGTAACCAACTTTACACGTATTCGCCTTCGCCACAGGATGAAACGGGAGCATTCGGAAATCGGCTCCCTGGCCGCCCGGTACCGTATTCGCCCCTATTGACCCCGCATCTGCGTGGTTTGGCGCAAAGGGTGGTTGTGTAAAAGGGTCGCTGTAGCGCCATTGAGCCGGGTACACTAGCATTCGGATATTCATGGCCTCAGAATCCGATGTGACGATCGTTGTGATCGACGACAATGCCGGTAGTCTCGATCTCCTTTCGACGGCACTGGCCCGCGAAGGCGTCCGCATTTTTACCGCACAGGACCCCGAACAGGGACTCGAGATTGTTCTTCGCGAGCACCCCCAAATTGTAATGCCGGGTCTGAGCGGCCTCGAGGTGCTGGACCGGGTCGTGGAGTTCGACCCGGCGATCGACGTCATCCTGATGACCGCGCACTACACAAGCGAAACGGCGGTTGAAGCTATCCGCAAGGGAGCGGCGGATTACCTGAACAAGCCAGTTTCGCTCAATCTGCTGCGGGAACGAATCGCCGAGCTCATTGAACAGACGAACAGGAGGCGGCGCGTGCAGGCCGTTGACGATCGCGCGCTTACTGAATCCCGGTTTGACACTATGATTGGGCGCAGTCCGGCGATGTGGGAGATGTTTTCGCGAATTCGACGAATTGCAATGCATTACAGGTCAGTGCTCGTAACGGGTGAAACGGGGACGGGAAAGGAACTCATTGCAAGGGCACTCCACAATGCCAGCCCTGTCCGAAACGGCAATTTTGTGGTGCTGAACTGCTCGGCAGTAGTCGAGACCCTTTTCGAAAATGAGCTTTTCGGTCACGTGAGAGGTTCATTCACCGGAGCCACCCAGGATAAGCCTGGGCTTTTTGAGCATGCCGATAAGGGCACGATTTTTCTGGATGAAATCGGAGACATGCCAATATCTACTCAGGCAAAACTTCTGAGGGTGCTGCAAAACCAGGAAGTTCTTCGGGTTGGCTCGCTGACGCCTCGCAAGATCGATGTTCGTGTGATTGCCGCCACCCACCGCAACCTGCGCACTTCGATCGCAGAGAAGCAATTCCGGGAGGACTTGTATTACCGGCTCTCAATGGTGGAAATCCACAGCCCCGCTCTTCGGGAACGAAAGGAGGATATTCCGCTTCTCACCAAATTCATGATCGAAAAGTTCTCCCGCCAATTCGGGAAAGAAGTGCGGGGTCTGACGCAGCGCGCTCAGATCGTGCTCTCGCGTCACGACTGGCCGGGAAATGTCAGGGAACTGGAGAATGTAATTGGCCACGGCTGCATGATGGCCGTTGCGGAAACGATAGACGTGCAGGATCTTCCCGCATACCTGCTCGCGCCAGGCAGAGGTGCGACAGGCCCATTTGAGCCAGCTTCCGCGTTGGAAGGAGCTGATGAAGGAACCTTTCGCGACCATGAAAAGCGGCTGATTCGTGAGGCGCTGGAGCGCGCCAATGGGAATCAGTCCGAGGCTGCGCGAGGACTTCGGATTGGGCGTGACGCATTGCGATACAAGATGAAAAAACACGGCCTCGACGTTCCACCCTCTGTATCCGCTAACTAGAAAGTCAGTGCCCAGCGCCGAAGCCCTTGCCCACGCCGTATTAGTGTCTCCCCGCCAGCCGTGACGATTGGGTCAACACGCGCAGGCAGTACCCAATGTGGGTTAAATTCAATGCGATATGCTTCGGTTCATGACCGATACCCCGGGTAGAAAAATGGCGCATAAGAGCCTTTTAGGGGCTCGGGAATCCTATGTTCCAGTTGCGGTTATCGTGCTGGATCCACAGGGCAAAGTGCGCTTTTTGAATCACGCGGCCCAACAGCAGCTTGGCTGGCCCGCGGATGAAATGCTCGGCCGGCCTTTGCCGGGCCTGAGCGAGGGCGACCGCGCGGCGTTGCTCACGATTATGGCTTCCGAGTTGCTTAGTGATCAGCAACACGAATTCTGCTGGACAAGCCGGCTCCATGAGTGTTTCGACGTCGGTGTGCGCATTTCTTGTGTGACTGGTGCCGGTGACGACATCGGCTTCGTTCTCATGGTGACCACCCTCTCGGAGCAGAGACGGCATGAAGCGGAACAAGACGAGTTGATGCGCAAGTTGAAGGAGGCGAGAGAAATAGCTGATGCATCAATGCGTTCTCGTGAACTGCTGGAAGCAGCGCCGGATGCGATCGTCAAAATAGATGCGGCCGGGCGCGTTGTATTAATGAACCGGGCTACGGAAACACTCTTCGGCTATTCGCGCGAAGAACTGGTCGGAAAGCCTATTGAAATTCTGGTCCCGCAGGCCTTGCGCGCAGGGCATGCGGCTATGCGAAACGAGTACGCACGCAATCCCGTAAGCCGTCCAATGGGCCACGGAATGACCCTCGCGGCGGTCCGCAAAGACGGAACCAGATTCCCTGCTGAAATCAGCCTGAGTCCGATACACACGGAACATGAAGTACGTGTGATCGCGATCATACGAGACGTGACCGAGCGCAAAGGCATTGAGGACGAAATGCATACGATGGAGCAACGATTCAGTCGGGAGCTGGCTGCGAAGAATATCGAGCTTGAGCGACGAAACCAGGAAGTGGAACGGGCCGACCAGATGAAAAGTGAATTCCTGACGAGCATGAGCCATGAGTTGCGCACGCCGCTGCATACGATCATCGGCTTCTCCCAGCTATTGGCGGAGGAGATTCAGGGGCCCCTGAACGAAAGCCAACACCGAATCGTTGGCCATATCCGTCGCGACTCCCAGCATCTCCTGGAGTTGATTAACGACCTGCTGGATCTGAGTAAGATTGAGTCTGGCAAAGTCGAGCTCAATCCAGTCATATTTGACGGCCCCGCAGAACTGGCGGCAGTTGTGGACGGCATACGCAATATCGCCGCAGCCAAATCGATCCATCTCGAAATTCGCATTGAGCAGCCATGTTCGCTGAACGCTGATCGCGTTCGCTTCCGGGAGATACTGCTGAATATACTGAGCAACGCGCTTAAATTCACACCCGACAACGGGTCCGTCACGATCACCCTTACAGCGGGAGACACCCCCGGATTTTGCCGATTTGTTGTAGCGGATTCAGGAGTTGGTATTCCCGCAGACCATACAGAGGCGATTTTCGATAAGTTTTATCAGGTGGGTTCGACGACCAAAGGAGTGCGGGAAGGGACAGGCCTCGGACTCGCAATCACCCGACACCTGGTGGAGTTGCATGGCGGTCGAATTTGGGTGGAGAGCGAGACAGGTAAAGGCAGCCAATTTAGCTTCACGCTGCCGCAGGCAGGGTCGCAATGAAGAAGATACTTGTAGCCGATGACAAAGCGAGCAGCCGCGAGCTTCTGCGGACGCTTCTCGAACATGTCGGATATGAGATTCACGAGGCGGCCGACGGCGAAGAGGCGCTTGAGGTTGCGCGACGCATTTCTCTGGATCTGATTCTGCTCGATATTCACATGCCAAAACTCGACGGATATGGCACCGTTCGGGCCATGCGAAGCGATGAAAGACTGCGGGATCTCCCTATTGTTGCGCTGACCGCAAGCGCCATGCATTCAGACCGTAATCGCGCGACAGAGGCGGGATTTACCGCATACATCACGAAACCGGTGAGTCTTACCGTTCTCCGCGATGAACTGGCGCGTTTGCTGGCGGAGCATCCCGCCAGTTGACCTTGCCCGACGAAACTGAGCCATTCTAAGCTGCAATTTTCCGGTAGCGATGACAATCGCGAAGGGAAGAGGAACAGTGAATAACAGCACGTTCAACGCAGAGCAGGCCGTCGGGTTCTATGAAATGGTGAACCCGGAAGATAAGAGAACGGCGGTCGCGCATCGGCGAGAAGGGCACAGCGCCAAAGAACGCCGTCCTTGCGGATTGGTGGAGCAGCCGAGACCCAGACAGCGGCATGGCGTAAAGCCGGTAGTGGAAGGCATGGCCGCTTGACGGCGGCCTTGTTTTTGCGGAATTTCGCCCACGGAGGTTGGCGTCGCCCAAAGTGGAGCCCGCCACCTTGCCCCGTAAGCCAATTCATCCTTGCCCTACCACACCAGCCAACGGGCTGCTCGCGCTGGCGTAAAGCTTCTTTTCCATCCGCCCCGCCTCAAACGCCAGACGCCCGGCCTCAACCGCCAGTCTCATCGCCCGAGCCATCTTCTCCGGATCGTCAGCCGCCGCAATCGCCGTATTCATCAAAATCGCGTCTGCCCCCAGCTCCATCGCGATGGCCGCGTCCGATGCCGTACCCACGCCCGCGTCCACAATG
>JBDUBZ010000048.1:0-14968 GCA_040003745.1 Terriglobia bacterium | reverse complement strand
GGTGCATACTTTTCGTGATCTGCTGGCCGGTTGCGCTGGCAGCACTCGTTTTTTATCCCATAGTGTGGCTTGTGCTGCTGCCATTCCGAGTGGTCGGAATCGCGGTAGGCTCGGTGCTGGCGGCGGTCTGGCTGATTGTGCTGCTGCCTGCGCGGGTCCTACGCTCTGTCGTCTGATTGGTCCGATTGTGGAGGAGAAATATGGAAAAACTGAACAGGATTCTCGAAGAGATCCGGGTGAGTGGCGCAGAACTGGCCGACAAGGTCAAAGCGCTGCTGCATGAAGGCAATGTATCGCGGCTGATGGTCCGGAATGAAGCGGGGCAGACGGTGGTTGAGATCCCAATCACGGTCGCGGCCGTGGGCGCGGTGCTGGCGCCTGAAGTCGCCGCGCTGGGCGCACTCGCGGCCCTGGCCGCGAAATTTACGATCGTGGTGGAGAAGACCGTGCCGGAGCCGGCTTCCGCCGGGCCCTCCCCATCGCAACCATCCCCGCTATAAGAAGGCCGCCGGAAAGGGTGAGAAGAAGAGACTGGGGCTCGGGGGTGGGGTTGTTGACGGTTACCGAGTCGGATGGAAGGGATTGCCAAAAGACGAAGGCCTGTTTGGTGCCGCTCTGCCCGGCAACTCCGCCAGTCTGTTCGATGAAGCGTACCTGGCTGAAGTCCACTCCCGCGAAGTTAAGCGCGGCGGCGCGATCCGCACTGGCTTCATAGAGCAGCGACTCGGGGGATGACCGGTAAGATCCAAAAACATCCCAGATCGCATACTGCAGGCCGATCTGTTCCGCAGTGGTGCTGTAGGGCTGGGCATCGAGCCACGCCACACGCTCATACTTCGCCAATGACGCGGGGTTAGAAGAAAAGAACCCCGTGATCGAGGCCTGGCTCAGACTCAGAAGCTGCGCCTGCCAGGTGTCGCCGAAGTTGACGTCGTCGTAAATGTCGTAGCAGGCGACCAACTGTGGCTTTCCGTCGATAGTGATTTCATAAGGCAGCGCAAAGAAGCTTCCGTCGTTGATGTGCGTGGGCGCGTCGATGAACTGAATGACGGAGGCGTGGGCGGCGGCCGCAATGATCGCGAGCACAATCGGAATTGTTATTGGTTTCACTGCATGTGTATCGACGGAATTGCCAGGAAGCTTTACCGGCCTGCCCGACAGCTCTACCTGGAAGGATGGATTCCGCCGATAGACAGGCGTGAAGGCCTTCGCTCAGATGCTTGCGGTTGCCGCCATCGTTACACTGGTCGCGATCATCGACCACACGGTGGCGGGCCCGAAGCGTCCGCGCGCGGAAACATCGATGCCGGGACGGCATATCCGGCCGTCCGCGATGCCCGCCATTTGTGTCGCTTACCCGCACGCGCTGGCGAAATGCGGCGTGGCTTCGCCGGAGGAATTCGAGGCGCTGCGAAGCGACCCCGAGCTCGATGCGCACTATGCGGAAGTGGGGTTCGTTCATCCCGTGATTTTGAAGGCCGACGAGTGGGACTATGCGTCGTACCGCGGAGCCGCGGGGATCGTCTGGACGCCGCGGAAGATTCTGCTTCGAGCCGGAGAGCGAGTCTTTCGGGACCAGAACGGGAACACCATCCGCGCGCGGTGCGGCAATCGATTGTCGGCGGAACCGCGGGTGCCCGCAGCGGCGGAGATGCCGGCCGAGATGGTGAGCGAGACACCCCGGGCGGAATTCATCGAAGCCCACCCGATCATCTGGGCCGATAAGGAAGTCGACGCGCTGTTGCCACCCATGCCGTCTATGCCAACACTTCTTATGCCGCCGGGACCGTCCGCCGAGCCACCGCCCGACGAGGGGTTGCGGGCGGAGTTGTTACGCCCCTCCATGCGTGGCAGCGGTTTTGCTTCCGGACCCACGCCGATTCGCGCTGCGCCCGAGCCCGCTAGCTGGCTTCTGATTCCCGGGCCGCTGGTTGCGCTCTTCTTTTTACATGTCTGGAGGAGAAGGCGCATCCGATTGTGAAGGCGATCGCGATCAAGCTGAGAGCCGCGCTCGCCTTCAGATCCACTGGCTGGTAAGTCATAACTACCAGGCTGCTGCCGGAGGGAACACTCAGGCCGCGAAAAACTCCATTCGTCAGGAGTAACGGCTGTGGGTGACCGTTGACGGTCGCCTGCCAGCCTGGATACCAGGCTTCGGACGTGGCAAGAAAGCCTTCGGCGTTCGTTTGAACGTCGAGCTCAACACGGTCCGGTTCATAGAGGCGCGTGTGAACTGAGCCCGCGCCGAGGTTTTTCGACGCTCCCGACCCTCCCGTGAACCCTTCGACAATTGCTTCGGCTTCGGGCAGGAATGAGGGATTGGCCAGCCACTCGAACGTCTGGTCCGGACCGGAAGAGGGGCGCACGGTGGGTACGAGATAAAAGCGCGGCAGGGGGTTGGGAACGCGATAGAGGCTCAGGCCCGCGATCGATTCAGTGGCGCCGGGAAGGCTGGCAGTGCTCGCGACAAAGCCCACGTTCTGCATTCTCAGAAGAGGCGAATGGAGGCGATTGACGGGAAGGTTGCGGCGGAAAATGGGCGATTCGCGGCCCGCGATGGCGACATCGGCCGGCGAGGGTTCGGTGGCGCAGAACAACTGGCGAAGCAGGAACATACGGCGCGGCATGAAGGGGATGTTGCCGTCTGTGGTGGGCAGGCGAAGCATGCCGCCCATGATTACTCCGGGCGCCCAGAGATCGGCATAATCGATGCGAAGGGGCGGCGTGGAAACGTTAACGAGGGCCTGGAGCTGCCTGAGATTTTCGGGGCTGCCCGCATATCGATCTTCGGAATTCGCGACGGCATAACTGCCCGGCGCAGTGTTCATTGGGCGGTTGCGTCCGGCGTGAAGCAGGTCGAAGGAGGTGAGCAGCGCGAGCGTCCAGAGCACGGCCGGCGACAGGCGCTTGTCATCGGCGACTATCGCCGCAGTAATCCCCGCGAACAAACAGAAGGCCATCATGGCGTACCAGGCGTAGGAGGCTCCGCGAACGAGAGCGGGCAGCGCGCCGAAAACCAGCCCGTAAACCGGCGTGTGCTCGCCGAGCATCCAGACGGCGCTCACGACCGTAAGGGCGGCGAACATCCATGCGCGCCGGCGGAAGGGCGAGAGCAGTAAAAGGATGAGTGGCGCGATGCCGCAGTAAATGTAAAGCAGCGTGAAGTTGTAGGGCAGGCGGTATCTGGCGAGGTCGAAGAGATGGTAGTGGTCCGGGCTCACCAGAGAAACCAGGCTTTCGAGGGGCGCGCCCCACGCCGTCAGCCATTGCGACCGCAGGGACGCGATGCTCCACGATGTGAGACGGATCAGGGGGATCAACTGGACCGCGCAGATGAGCGCCGCCAGCACAAATGCGGCCAGGATCAGCGGCAGGATACGCCAGGAGGCTTCGCGCCAGGCGATCAGCGCCAGTGCGAAAAGTATCAGTGCCCCGGCGACAACGATGGCGGTGGCCGCGTAACCCGACAGGATGCTCAGGGCGACGGCGGTGGCCAGAGCCGCGAACCAGGGTGCGCGGAAGCCTCGTCTGAGCTCATACGCGGCGAGGATGGCCAGGGGCAGCCACGCACCGGCGCAGATGGCTCCGAGATGGCATGCCTGCGAGGCGAAGAAGCCTCCGAGCTGGTAGGCCGTCGATCCCAGCAGGGCCGCCGGCGTGGAGAGGTTGAGGCGGCGCAGCAGCAGAAACGTGAACAATCCCGCGAGAATCATGTGCGCGGCGACGAGCCATTCGACCCAATAGAAGAGCGCCCGGCCTCCCGTGAGATTTCCGATCGCGATGGCGAGCCAGGCGGGCGGGTAGAACATCTGCGCCTGAATATCGGCGTGGATGGGCATTCCGGCGTAGGTCGACGGGTCCCAGAAAGGCCATTGATGGTGGCGGATGCAGGCTGCTATCCAGGCGAGCGTGGGGTAGTGATAAGACTCCAGATCGTAGGGGATGTGGGCGGTGGGACGCACCAGGACGTCCCAATAGAAGAGGATGGGCTGAAAGATCAACCAAAGGCGGGCTGCGAGCGGTAGACGCGGCAATGAGATTCCGAAATCCTATTCTGCCCCGGAAAAGCCGCTTCAGTGCGTCATCGAATAGATCAGGTAATTGATCCCATATCGATAGGCTAATTGCGTCATGTGCTCGGGATATTCGGGCGCATCGGCGTATTCCCACGCGTCCCCGATATCCGTGTTGAAGTTGACGGCGACGGACATGCGATCGTGACTGTCGGCGATCTGCCGCCAGGCGGGCTCAGTGCCCGGAGGCTGCTGAACCACCACGGCTCCGCCCGCGCCGCGGCGAAGATGACGGGTTCCGGGGATGAACGAGCGGTCCTTCTTCTGAATGTCGTAGAGGACGTGCATGGCGGGGTCGCTTTCGGCCGTTTCGGTGATCTCCGCGTCGGGAAATACACGGTGCATAGTCTCGGAGAACACATCCCATTGAGCGTTTCCGGGACCCCACATATCATCGACCATCAGGAACCCGCCGCGCAGGAGATATTCGCGCAGGCGGCGGATTTCGGCATCGTTCAGGCCCCACCAGCCGGTTTGTGTGGCGTAGATCCAGGGGTAGTCGAACAGGCGTTCGTCGGTGAGGCGGAGGTGCCGCGGGTCTCCGACGTGAACGCGGGTCAGACGTTCCACGCCCGAGGAAAAATGCTCGTCGGAATCGGGCCAGTCGACCACCCACCATCCCGAGCCCTGCCCGTTACGCGAGCCGAAGCCGAAACCGCGATGGAACTCAGGCAGATCGGTGTATTCGAGGCGGATGAAGTGAAACTCGGCTGCGGTGGGAAAGACGGGGGCCGGACCTTCGCCATGCCCCGTGAAACGAATGCCGCCGCCGAATCGCTGCGCCGTGCCGATGACGGCGAGCAGGGAAAGTCCGGCGGCGATTCCGACGGCAATAAAGGCTCGGCGCATGGCGATGTGACTCAGCCTCCTCCGACGAACTGAACGATCTCGATTTCCGCGCCGGCATCGACTGAGGTCGCGTCCCAGCGGTCGCGCCTGACGATGGCGCGATTGAGTTCGACGGCTACCCGTTCCGGTTCGAGATTCAGCGAACGAATGACATCGAGGAGGGTAGCGCCGGGGGCGAAAGAGCGCGGCTGGCCGTTGACGGTAACGTGGTTTTCGTTCGACACGAGATCCCGTGGATTATTATAGTCTTTGGGACGGACTCCGTCCCAAATTCAACCGTTATAATGCCCACTACCCCGGCTGAACAATGGCTCCCTGTGTTGCTGCAGGCTGGCTTTGCGATGATTATCGCGGCGGCGCTGGTCGCACTTTCCTATGCGCTCGGTCACCGCGTCAAGAACCGGGTGAAAGACATGCCCTACGAATGCGGCATTGTGCCCACCGGCGATGCACGCGGCCGCTTTACGGTGAAGTTTTATCTGGTGGCGATGCTGTTCATCCTGTTCGATATTGAAGCGATCTTTCTTTATCCGTGGGCGCTGGTTTACAAACAGTTGAAGATGTTCGCGTTCCTTGAAATGCTGGTTTTCGTGGTCCTGATTCTGGCGGGCTTCTTCTTTATATGGAAGAAGGGAGTGCTGGACTGGGCGCATTCCGATTACGATGCGCCGGCAGGCAGGCATGAGGCCATGGTGGAGGAGGGCAGAATACAGAATGCTGCCTGAGGCTTTGCAGAATCACGCGGTGGCGGCAGCGTTTTCCGGCCTGGCTACGGGCGGTAAATTCGAACTGGCCGAACTGACTGTGGAAGTCGCACCCGAGAATATCGTGGCTGCGATGACTCTTGCGCGGCACGAGTTGAAATTCGAGCGCCTGAGCACGGTCACGGTGGTGGATCGGTATCCGACCGAACCGCGGTTCGAGATTGTTTATCATCTGCATTCCATTTCCCGGAAGGAGCGACTGCGTCTGAAGGCGCGGGTTTCTGGGGAAAATCCTGAAATCGACTCGGCGGTTCCGGTTTATCGGGCGGCCGACTGGTATGAGCGCGAGGCCTACGACTTGTTTGGCGTGCGCTTTCTGAACCATCCGGATCTGCGCCGGATCATGATGCCGGACGACTGGGAAGGCCATCCTCTGCGAAAGGACTACCCGGTGACGGGTCCGCGTTACTGATATGGCTGTCAATACAGGGGTAACGACCGAACTCGAAATCCAGCGCGATCACGCACGGCGTGAAGGCGAACCGGGCGGAACCCGCAGCATGGTTCTCAACATGGGTCCGCAGCACCCTTCGACCCATGGCGTGTTGCGGCTGCTGCTGGAACTGGACGGCGAGACCATTCTGAAGGCTGCGCCGGACATCGGGTACCTGCACACCGGCATCGAAAAAGAATTCGAAGAGAAGACTTATCAGCAGGGCGTCACGCTGACGGACCGGATCGACTATCTGGCCCCGCTGTCGAACAACCTGGTGTATTGTATGGCCGCGGAGAAGTTGCTGGGCCTGGAAATTCCGCCGCTTGCCATGTGGACCCGGGTCATGCTGGCGGAATTGACGCGTCTCAACAGTCATTTGGTGTGGCTGGGCACGCATGCAATCGACATCGGCGCGATGAGCGTTTTTCTCTACGCATTCCGCGAGCGCGAAGAGATTTTGCGCATCTTCGAGATGTTCTCGGGCCAGCGCATGATGACGAGCTATTTCCGTATCGGCGGGCTGGCGCTGCCGCATCCGCGCGGATGGCAGAAGCGCGTGAAAGATTTTGTCGACATCTTCTCTTCGCGCGTGGACGAGTACGAAGAACTGCTGACCAACAACCGCATCTGGACGGGGCGAACTAAAGGTGTGGGCTACATCTCGATTGAGGACATGCTCGATCTGGGCGTCACCGGGCCGATGCTGCGCGCGGCGGGATTGCCGCTCGATCTGCGGAAAGACGCGCCATATTGCGGCTACGAGAAATTCGATTTCAAAGTTCCGACGCGCACGGAAAACGACGTGTTCGCGCGTTACCTGGTGCGCATCGAAGAGATGCGCGAATCCCGCAAAATCATCCAGCAGGCGCTCGAGGGCATGCCTTCGGGCTCCCATCAGGCGGATGCGCCGGGCATTGTGCTGCCGGAGCGCGAAAAGATGAAGACGCAGATGGAAGCGCTCATCTATCACTTCAAAATCGTGACCGAGGGTTTCCGTGTGCCGGAGGGCGAGGTTTACCAGGCCATCGAATCGCCGCGCGGCGAAGTGGGCTGCTATATGGTGAGCGACGGAACTCAGAAGCCTTATCGCGTCCACTGGCGCGGCCCCAGTTTTGGGAATCTTCAGGCCACGTCGCGCATGATCGAGGGGACGCTGATTGCAGACGTGATTGCGGCTCTGGGCAGTATGGATTTCGTCCTGGGAGATACGGACCGTTAAAGCATGACGTTCTCACCTGAACTTGAGTCGCTCTTTGAGCAATTCCTCAATAAATATCCGGCGGGCCAGAAACGGTCGGCCATGATTCCGATGCTGATTTATGGGCAGGATGAGGTCGGATCGATTACCGACGAGCTTGTGGAAGAAGTGGCGAAGCGCGTGGGCGTGACGGCGCTGCAGGTGAACGAGGTTGTCGGGTTCTATTCCATGCTCCACCGCAAGCCGATGGGCAAATATCACGTACAGGTCTGCACTAACATCTCATGCCTGCTGGTGGGCGGCATGGAACTCTACGATCAGGCTTGCAAGAAGTTGGGGATCGGCCATAAACAGGTGACTGCCGATGGACGGGTTTCGCTCGAAGAGGTCGAATGCATCGGGGCTTGTTCGTGGGCTCCGGCCATGCAGGTGAACTACGATTTCTATCATGATGTGACGCCGCAGCAGCTCGACAAGCTGCTCGATGGTCTGACGGCGGGAAAGCAGCCGGAGCAGATTGCGGATGTTTCGAGGGTCAATAGCTGATGCTTTATAACGAGCCGCATCCGCTTGAAGTAAAGGTGCTGTCGCGGCGCTTCGGGCTCCCCAACTCCGCGTCGATTGAGACCTACCTCGAGACCGAGGGTTACAAGGCTTTAGAGAAAGCTGTGGGGATGACGCCCGATGAGATCATCGGCGAAGTCAAGGCTTCGGGATTGCGCGGTCGCGGGGGCGCTGGATTTCCAACAGGCCTCAAGTGGAGCTTCGTGCCGAAGACTTCGCCGAAGCCGAAGTTCATCATGGTGAATGCGGATGAATCGGAGCCGGGCACATGCAAAGACCGGCTGCTGATTGAATACGATCCGCACCAGTTGATTGAAGGCGTCCTGATCGCCGGGCTGGCGGTGGGCGCACAGCAGGGTTACGTCTATATCCGCGGCGAATACCGGTATCTGATCGCGATTATGGACAAGGCGATCCGGGAAGCTTACGAGCGCGGATACCTGGGCGATAACATCCTGGGCAAGGGTATTAAGTTCCATTTGTCGACGCATTCGGGCGCGGGAGCCTATGAGTGCGGTGAGGAATCGGCGCTGCTTGAATCGTTTGAGGGCAAGCGCGGGAATCCACGGATCCGGCCGCCGTTTCCGGCCGTTGCCGGGGCGTATAAATCGCCCACGGTGCTGAACAACGTTGAGACATTTTGCGCAGTGCCTCCCATCCTGCTGAATGGCGGGGCGTATTTCGCGGGTTTGGGAAGTCCGAAAAACGGGGGCACGCGGCTGTTTTGCCTTTCGGGACATATCAATAATCCGGGCGTTTTCGAGCTGCCGATGGGCTTCAACCTCATGCGCATGATCAATGAGGTGGGCGGCGGCATGAAGAATGGCCGGAAGCTGAAGGCCGTGATTCCGGGCGGGTCTTCATGCCCCGTGCTGAAGGCCGACGAATGCGATCTGGCAATGGATTTCGACACGCTGGCTGCGGCCAAATCGATGCTGGGTTCGGGCGGCGTGGTGGTGATGGACGACCAGACCTGCATGGTGAGCGCGGCGCTGCGGATCATGCGTTTTTATGCGCATGAAAGCTGCGGCTGGTGCATTCCGTGCCGCGAGGGAACCACCTGGCTGCGGAAACTGCTGCAGCGCTTCCATGACGGCATGGGCCGGCGCAGCGATATTGTGCTGATCGGGGATCTTGCGAAGAATATGCTGGGGCGGACGTTCTGTCCGCTGGGCGATGCGGCCGCGCTGCCGACAATTTCAATTGTCGAGAAGTTTGAGGAAGAGTTCGAAGCGCATCTGGATGGCAAGCCATGCCCGTATGAGAACGCTTCGCGGCTGGTGACGGCGTAAGTTATGGCGGAAGGCAACGGCCAGCAACCCAATCTGTCGCGGCTGGAAAGAATTGAGGCCGCTGTCGCTTCTTTTATTGACGATCATGAAAGGCTTCGTGCGGACCACGAACGCTATCGTGCGAGACACGAGAGGCTGGACAAGTCGCACGAGGCGTCGAGGCAGCTCATCACCCTCATGCAGGATGCACAGGTTCGAATACAGGACGCACAAGTTCAGAATGAAAAAGAGATCAACAGTTTGACGCTACAAGTTGCCGAACTTGGTGGAAAGATCGACGGAGTGATAGGCTCCGTTGATAACTTCATCAGGACCGTTGATCGCGACCACCGTGAATTTCACGAGCGCCTGAACCGGCTTGAAGCAAAGCAGTAAAGGATTGAATGGCTGACCCGATCAAATTTACAATCGACGGACGAGAGCTCGAAGTCGCTCCGGGCACGCTGGTAATCGAGGCAGCCAAGCGCGCGGGCATTGAAATTCCGTCTTTCTGTTACTACGAGGGCTATGCGCTGCAGGCGGCCTGCCGCATGTGCCTGGTGGACGTGGAAAAGATGCCGAAGATGCAGGTGGCGTGTACGCTGCCCGCCACGGCCGGCATGGTGGTGCATACGGATTCCGAACAGGTTCGGAAGGCCCGTAAATCCATGCTTGAGTTTTTGCTGGCAAACCATCCCCTCGATT
Source organism: Terriglobia bacterium (assembly GCA_040003745.1). GTDB lineage: Bacteria > Acidobacteriota > Terriglobia > Bryobacterales > Bryobacteraceae > BOG-234. The sequence goes on along the minus strand of JBDUBZ010000048.1, from coordinate 5,108 downwards.
GCCCGGTATGCGATAAGGGCGGCGAGTGCGAATTGCAGGATATGGCGTTCCGGTATGGCGCGGGCGAGAGCCGCTTTACCGAAACCAAGCTGCACGTGGATGAGCAGCAGTGGTCGCCGGTGGTGTTTTACGACGGGCCGCGCTGTATCCTCTGTTTCCGCTGTGTTCGGGCGTGCGAAGAAGGCATGGGTGTGGGGGCGCTGGGCACGATCAATCGCGGGGCGATGTCCCTGATTGCTCCGAATCACGGCGACCACCTGGAGTGCGATGAATGCGGCCAGTGTATCGATATCTGTCCGGTGGGCGCACTCACCAGTGGTTCCTATCGGTATCAGACGCGTCCGTGGGAGATGGAACATGTCGGGACCATCTGCACGCACTGCTCGAATGGCTGTACAACAACTCTGGGCGTTCGCCAGGATGAGATCTGCCGGGGAAATAACCGCGACCGGTCTGGGATTAACGGCGAATTCCTTTGTATCAAGGGCCGCTACGCTTACGATTTTCATCAGCATCCGGAGCGCCTGCAATCGCCCATGATGCGTGTGAACGGCAAGCTGGAGGCCGTGTCATGGTCGCAGGCGTTGTCCGCCGTGGCGAAGAAGTTTAGCGAAATCAAAACGCGCGGTGGGAAGTTTGGCGTGATCGGGTCGAACCACACGACGAATGAAGAGAATTTCTATCTGCAGAAGTTTGCGCGCGAAGGGCTGGGAACGAACAATATCGACCATCACCGCACGGGCGATGTCGCCACACTTGTCGACGCGCTCTCGGGCACTTCGGGCCAGTTAGCGACGACCGGCGATCTCTACGAGCGGAAAGCTTTTCTGATTCTCGGCGCCGATCTTGCAATTGAGCAGCCGCTGCTGTCTTTCCAGATTCGCGCCAACTTCCGGCATCATGGGGCGCGCATCTACACCGTCACCGAGAAGGAAGTTCGCGAAGATAATTACGGCACGAAAGCCGTGCGGGTTGCGCCTGGCGCGGAGCTCGAAGCGCTTGAAGGATTGCGCGAGGCCCTGGCGGCTGAACCCGAACTGGTGATTCTGTTTAACGATTCGGTCAAAGGTGAGGGCGTCCGTAAGCTGGTGGAGTTCGGGCAGTCGCTCGGAATTCCGGTGCGGTACTGCGCACTGCTCGATTACTCGAACTCGCGCGGGGCCATCGATATGGGAATGGTTCCCGAGCTGCTGCCGGGTTATCACGCGTCGAACGCCGCAGGGCTGACGGTGAGCGAGATGCTTGAGGCGGCCGACCTCGACGCGCTCTACGTTGTCGGCGCGAATCCTTTGAAGAAAGCCCCTCTGAAATCCACCCGCGCGTTTGTGGTGGTGCAGGAGATGTTCCTGACCGAAACCGCCCAGCGGGCCGACGTGATTCTTCCGGCCGGCAGCGCTTACGAAAAAAATGGCACGGTCACCAACGTTTGCGGTGAAGTGCAGAAGCTGAAGCGGGCCGTCGGCACGCTTGGCGCGAAGCCGGATCTCGAGATCATCGGCCTGATCGGCAAGGAAATGGGACTGGCGCCCCTGCTGGGGCCGTGGCTGCCGGACACCGTTTTCATGGAGATTCGCCGCAAAGTCAAGAGCTACGATATTCCTCTGGCGCTCATCAGCACGGGCGCACAGCAGACGATGCCAGTGAACGGGCGCGTGAATGTGGAAGGCCGGAGCGACACGGTCTGGTCCGCGCACGACAATCTGTTCACGTCGGGAACGCTCGGGCGTTATTCTAAAATACTGAATTCCGTTCTTGAGAAGCGCATCAGTGAGCCGACTCCCGATAGAGAGGAGTACATCGGCCAGTAATGCTCGAATTTTTTATCATCACTGCCATCAAGCTCGGCCTGGTCCTCTTCGTCTTTATGACGACTCTGGCCTATTTGCAGTGGGTGGAGCGGAAGGTGATCGCGCATGTGCAGGTCCGCATGGGGCCTTCGCGCGTGGGTCCGCATGGATTGCTGCAGCCGCTGGCCGATGTGATCAAGTTGATCACCAAAGAGGGCGTGCTGCCGCCGCACGTGAACAAGTTCTTTTACCTGCTGGCTCCGTTCCTCGCAGTGTTCATGGCGCTGATTTCGATTTCGATTATCCCGTTCGGCACCAGTGTCACCGTAATGGGGCACACAACCATGCTCGAACTGGCGGACCTGAACATCGGCGTGCTGCTGATCCTGGCACTGAGCTCGATGGGCGTATACGGTATCGCGCTGGGCGGCTGGGCGTCGAACAACAAATACAGTCTGCTGGGCGGGTTGCGCAGCTCGGCGCAGATGATCAGTTACGAGCTGCCGCTGAGCCTCGCGATTGCAGCGCCCCTGCTGAGTGCGGGTACGCTGAGTCTGCGCGGCATCGCCAACACGCAGGCGGGTTATTACCTGGGGTTCATCCCCCAATGGGCCATCTTTCAGATGCCCTTCCCTCAGATTTTCAGCTTCCTCATCTTTATGATTGCGGCGTTCGCGGAAACGAATCGTATTCCCTTCGATCTGCCGGAGGCCGAAAACGAACTCGTTGCCGGCTTCCATGTGGAATACAGCAGCATGACCTTCGCTTCGTTCTTCATGGCGGAATACGCCAATATGGTCACGGTCTGCTCCGTCGCCACCCTGCTGTTTCTGGGTGGGTGGCAGCCGCTGTGGCCCGCCGCTCTGGGATCGAATTTTGTCGCTCCGGTCATCCTTTTTATAGCCGGGGCCATTTGCATTTATCACGGCCTGAATCCGGCGCGCCCGCTGGATCGGTATACTTTGCCCGCGTTCGGAGTCGTTTTTCTGGGCCTGGCGGGCCTGATGGCGTTCCCGCCGCTGGTTCCGGTGCTCACGCCGCTTTTCTGGTTCCTCGCCAAGGTTAGCTTTCTTTTATTCGTCTTTATATGGATTCGCGCGACTTTGCCCCGTTTCCGGTACGACCAGCTGATGTCTTTTGCGTGGAAGTTTCTATTCCCCGCAGCTCTCGCCAATCTTCTGATCACCGGCTTCCTGGTGGCTCTATTCTCCTGATGGACCAAGCCTGATGGATTTGTTCTTCTTCATGGTCTTCGCGCTTATCGCGCTTGCCTGCGCCTTAAACGTGGTGCTGCAGAAGCAGCCCATTTCGAGCGCCCTGTCGCTGGTGGGTGTGATGAGTTCGCTCGCTGTGCTCTACCTGCTGCTGGGCGCGGATTTTCTCGCCATGGCGCAGATCATCGTCTATGCCGGCGCCATCATGGTGCTGTTCATCTTCGTCATCATGCTGCTGAACGCGGGTGCGGAAGAGACGCGCGGACGCTCGTGGATCTCGCAGATTCTGGGCGTTCCAGCCCTGCTCATACTAATGGGCGCGCTGTGTTTCTTCGCCATGCGCTGGTTCCCGAATGCCGGCTTCGTGAAGTTCGGCGATTTCGCCGGGGGCGGCCCGCAGCAGCTGGGCTATGCGCTCTTCACCGATTACCTGCTGCCGTTCGAAGTCACATCCGTGCTTATTTTGATCGCCATCATCGGCGCGATCGTGCTGGCCCGAAAGGAACTCGATTAATGGACCCGTCAGTCCCGCTGCAGATGCTGCGCAATGGCGTCCCGATCTCGTGGTATCTCACGCTGAGCGCCCTGCTGTTCGCGATCGGCGTCGCGGGCTTTCTGTTTCGCCGCAATATCATCACGGTCTTCATGTGCATTGAGCTGATGCTGAATGCGGTGAATCTCAGCTTTATCGCGTTCGCCCACCAGCACAAGCAGGTCAGCGGAGATCTTTACGCTTTCTTCGTGATGGTGGTGGCGGCGGCCGAGGCGGCCGTGGGTCTGGCCATTATCCTGACGGTGTTCAAGAACCGCTCCACTCTGAACATCGACGAAATTAACACACTGAAGAACTGATGAGACTCTGGCTTATTCCGGCACTGCCGTTCCTCGGGTTTCTGATCAATGGCATTTTCGGCCGTCGGCTGCCGAAGATGGTGATCAACCTCATAGCGGTGCTGAGCGTTGTGTTGTCGTTCCTGTGGGTGCTGCGGCTTGGTTTTGCGACGGACTGGGGCACGAACGCGGTGCATTCGCACTACTTCACCTGGATCGAGAGCGGGGCGTTCAACGTCGGCTGGGATTTCTGGGTCGACAAGCTCACGATGATCATGCTGATGATCGTCACGGGCATCGGGTCTCTCATTCACATTTATGCCACCGGGTATATGGAACATGAGGAAGGTTATTACCGCTTCTTCGCGTACCTGAACCTGTTCATGTTTTTCATGCTGACCCTGGTGCTGGCAGGCAATTATCTGCTGTTGTTCGTCGGGTGGGAAGGCGTGGGCCTCTGCAGCTATCTGCTGATCGGGTTCTACTTTGTTAAGCACAGCGCGACCACAGCGGGCAACAAAGCGTTCATCGTGAACCGCATCGGCGATTTTGGGTTTTCGCTGGCGATTTTCCTGATGGTCGTTACATTTGGGAACCTGAATTTCGGCCATATCTTTGCTCAGGCCCCGGGAAAACCGGTGGCAACGCTGACCGCGATTGCACTGCTGATGCTGGTGGGCGCTGCCGGGAAATCGGCTCAGATTCCGCTTTATGTCTGGCTGCCGGACGCCATGGAAGGCCCCACGCCGGTCTCGGCGCTGATCCACGCGGCCACCATGGTTACCGCGGGCGTCTATATGTGTACGCGTTCGGCGGCGATTTTCACGCATGCGCCGATGGCGATGGAAACCGTTGCGATTATCGGGCTGGCCACGGCGTTCTTCGCGGCCACCATTGGCCTGGCTCAGACCGATATCAAGAAAGTCTTCGCGTATTCGACGGTTTCACAGCTGGGGTATATGTTCCTGGGCGTGGGCGTCGGTGCGTTCTCGGCTGGCATCTGGCACCTGATGACGCATGCGTTCTTCAAGGCCCTGCTGTTTCTTGGCGCGGGCAGCGTAATCCATGCCTGCCATGGCGAACAGGATATGCGGCACATGGGCGGGCTGCGGAAATACACGCCCATAACGTTCTGGTCCCTTCTCTGCGCGTCGCTCGCGATTGCCGGGATCCCTCCGTTCGCGGGTTTCTGGAGCAAGGACGCGATTCTCGCCGCGAGCTATCATCACGCTCCGTGGATGTTCTGGATCGGTGCGATCACGGCGGGCTTGACGGC
>JBDUBZ010000347.1:0-4421 GCA_040003745.1 Terriglobia bacterium | reverse complement strand
GAGCGGGTGCGAGGGCTGAGACATGGGTCAGGAAATCAGATAGCCGCCATCCACCGGAAGAACCGCTCCGGTGATGAACGCGGCCGCTTGCGAGCACAAGAATAACACCGGCCCCGCGACATCCCCGGGCGTACCCCAGCGGCCCATCGGCGTACGGGCGAGAATGACCGCCGAGCGCTGTTCGTCCTCTTGAATGGCCTGAGTCATCTGGGTCGCTATCCAGCCGGGTGCGACGGCGTTCACGCGGATTCCATCGGGCGCCCAGGCTGCGGCGAGCGATTTTGTGAGCTGTACGACGCCCCCTTTACTGGCGGCATACGCGGGTACGCGCGGACCACCCAGGAAGGAGAGAACAGAGGCGATATTCACGATCGATCCACGCCTGCGCGCGAGCAGCGGTTTACAGGCGGTGCACATCCTCATAACGCCGCTGAGATTCACGTCCAGCACACGGAGAAAGGTTGGCATGTCGTATTCGGCATCGCGATGGATGATGCCCGCGCAGTTCACAAGGATGTCCAGCGTTGCCAGAGGACGGATCAGATCGTCCACGTCGGATTGCGAACTGACGTCCGCGTGGCGATTGACGACTTCCGCGCCGGCCGCAACGAATGCCTCGGTGACGGCCTTGCCTATGCCTGTGCCGCCGCCGGTTACAAGGACGGTCTGTCCGTTAAAATCACCCATCCAGGCTCCGTCACCAAGTGTAATGGGCGCTGCGTCTGCGACTGGAATCTGGTTTGGCGCTCTCCAGGGATATCGATCGCATTCCCTGTATACATGGTCAGTATCCAAGGCGTGTCATTCCCATATCGATACCGTTCACTTTTCCTTTCACCAGCCAATCGAGCGAGGCCTGGAACAGCAGCAGATGATTCTTCTCCCACAGTGCGTTGTGCGAAGCGCAGGCGAGATCCACAAAAACTTTCCGTCTGGAACCGAGATCTGTGTAGAGATCGCGCACTCTCTCCGGCGCCACCTGTTTGTCGTGGGCGCCTGAAACCAGGAGCGCGGGAATAGTCAGCCCGGCAGCCACTGCGGAGTTCCAGCCCCACGATGTGACCGATGGTGCCCGCCGAACGCCGGTGCCCCATGTCGCGCCCACCGGGTCCGATTCGGTCATGGCCGTCCACACGGCTTTACTCGCGGCCGGGTCATACTGATTGGGGCACCCCACCTGGCGATCCCAGTTGGCTGTGAATTCGTCCTGCGATTGCGTGTTCATCGCTACGCCATTCGCGGGAACGCGGGCCGGTGGATCGGCGGAAGCCGCTCGATTGTAAGCGGGCGCCAGCAGGACAAGTCGCTTCACTTTGTCGGGGTGCCGCGCCGCATAGCCTCCCGCCCGCGGGCCGCCAAGCGACCAGGCTATCATGCTAACGGAGCCCACTTGGCGCAGCGCGAGCAGATTGTCCACCACCGCTCCGATGTCGGCCCAGTCGGATGCGATGGTCGTCATCTGCTGCGTGTATACCTGGGCGCAGGGCGCGGGCAGCAGGCCCGGCACGAAGCTGAGCTGCTGTTCGCGCGTCAGATTACACGGGTTATTCATGGCCGGCGGCCGGGTGGACCGGCCATAGCCAGTCACATCCATGGCAAAGACATCGAAGCCCGCGCGTGCGAGATACGCCATCCAGCTGTAATCCTCATAAGGAACGTCAAACGCCACTTCGGCGGGAGTTCCCGCGCCGTGGACAAACAGCACCACGCGGTTGTCGAGCGACCTTTGCCGCAGGGCGGCGCTGGCGAGGACAACTTCCCGTACATAAATCTGCGAAGTCTGACCCTTTATTGCGGGTACTTCCGAGGGAGCGAAAATGTAATGGTCCAGCCGGACGAGGCGTTCGCCGTCATCGGCAGACGAGGGCTGGGCAGTCAGCAAGGTCAGGGCAGAAAGAATAAAAGCAGCGGAAAGCTTCGCGAAAATGCGCATGGTTGCCTCCTGGGGCGCTCAACCGGAAGATTCAGTCTACGCCAGAAGTTATATAGAGCGTAGAGCCGCCGCGCGTCTTTTGATTTGAGCCGGGATGAATTGGTAGGGGCGAGAGGATTCGAACCTCCGGCCTCCTGGACCCGAACGAGGTGAAGACGAGGAATCTGCGACTTGTCTCGGTACAGAGGCCGATTTGAGCAAGGGAGAGCAACCCATGGCTGCAGGGGGCAGCCATAATATCGGCCGTAGCCGATGTCATTCATCGCGCGCCCTTCAAGACGTCCTCGACGATTTCGGGGTGCTTCGCGATCACGGCCAACAGCACGCGTGTCGGGGTGTCGGGTCGAACTCGCCCTTGTTCCCAATTGCGGAGGGTAGCGGGGGAAAAACCGAATTTCAGCGCAAACTGCGTTTGGCTCAGGCCCATGCGCAGCCGGACTGCTGAGACATCGACTTCCGGCACCTGTACTTGTGTAACTCTGACCGGAACCCCCTCGCCTTTCGACCAGGCGAGTGCCTCCTCAAGTCCTTCCATAATTCTTTTGCCGACGGTTGGAAGCTTCTTCGCCACGGGTCGGCCAGACCGATCCTTCGCTTTTGTCATTTTGCTCCTCTGCCTTTCGCGTAGCCCTGAACAATGGCGGGCACGGCTTTAGCCATCGCGTTCCGTTCAGCCTGCTGAGATTTGCCTTCTCGTTCTTGCCGTACATCGCGAGCAGGAAAACTGGAACGCTCTCGTTGTGGAAGAAGTAGATCACGCGCGCACCTCCCCGCGTGCCGCCGCCCGGCAGAGCCCACCGCAATTTTCTGACGCCGCCAGTCTCTGGAATGAGATCGCCAGCTTCCGGATTCGCACCGACGAATTCAACCAGTCGCACCCGCTCGATCCCGGCATTAAGCCGATGGCGTCCTTTAGAAAACGGGCCGTTTCGACGACCGTCATTGGCGGACGCTTCACCCCACCGAGTATACGCTAACTGCGTATGGTGCTAAAAAATGTCGGCGATATAATTCGCAGCTTCAGGCGAAACGTCGACCTTTTTAGGGATGTCACGAATGTCTTGACTCAAGGATTAGGCGATCCGCGCGAATCTTCGCCGCGAACTCGTCGGCCGCGTCCTCGAGCGCGATGCCATCGGGAAGGCCCGCCTCATTGGCCAAGTAGCTCGGCGACTTCGAGCCGGTTTTAAAGCCGTACTCCGGATATTGGCGCCGCACGAGAATCCGGTCCGGTGCACAAAATCGCATGACCGCCCAAGGCTTTCGCTATCGCCTCAGTGGGATCCATCGGCTCATCTTATTCGAAATGGTCTTCCCGACGTGTCGAGTGCGAATCGCAAGAACCGCTGCGATTTCTATCATTAACCCCAGAAGACTAAAGAAATTTAGCGAAAACGGGCGCGTACTTTCCCAGCGAAACACGACAGCATTCAATCAGGCCGCTTGACGAAGCGGCAGTACGACACCGCGTGTCCCCCTTCGTCCTCTACGAGTGCCGCCACACCTGCCTGAAGCGTTGGGCTGACCATATGGACCCGTACACCTTGGCTTACCTCGCCGGTCACTCCGACTTCGCGACGAACCAAAAGATACGTTCACCCACAGAAGGAGACGATCCGCAAGGCGATGGAGAAGAGTCGGGGCGGACAGGCCGCAAGCAAGACGCTACTGGGGTGAGAGGTCCCGGCCAGCGGTGTAGGCATCTCTCAGCGCACCGCCCTGACGCTCAATCTCTCTTTGTCTGGCGGCCAGCGGCTTCAACTCCCGAGCCGACGGGTGTAGCAGCCGAATGCATGGGACCGACAGCTTCAGCTTCATGAGTCGATCAGAGGCATCGCCTCCCAAGGCCACGACCAGAGATGGCTTCACGATTCGGATTTGCTCGTTGAGGAACGCCTGACACTCGTCTCTGTAGCCAGGCGTCGTGGGCATCGGTCCAAGAGCGCTTCCAGGCTTGAGGCCCATCAGAGCGTTTGAGAAGAAGCACTGCGCCGGGTCCACGCCCGCATGTGAGAGATAGGCAAGGAGGTTTCGCCAAAACACGGACTGTGCCTCCCCGCCGCGCTCCTTCGAAACATCATGAGCACGGCCACTATCGAAGTTATGGCCGACGAACATGATGGCACTCTCAGGGAAGTGCTCCGGCATGGATCCAAATGACTGGGATCCTCTCCACAATCCCGCGCCCCCGGGGAAGAAGGCGGTGCCGGGAATGAGTTCCGCGAGCGTCGCGCCCGTGTTCCGCACATCTGGGTGATAGCTCCTGACCATCAGCCGCATCGAAGTCAACATCTGTTCGACTACCTGCGCGGCGGCTCTACTCATCGAATCAGTATAGAAGGCTCCGGGGGGCCCGCTGCTGGGCACGCCGCTAGCAAAACGGCCCCGGAGTCATCCTCCGAGGCCGTTCACAAACCCTAGATACGATTGCTTTTGAAATGGTCGGGGCGAGAGGATTCGAACCTCCGGCCTCCTGGTCCCGAACCAG
>JBDUBZ010000346.1:0-4424 GCA_040003745.1 Terriglobia bacterium | reverse complement strand
TATGAGAGAGAAGTCCCTCGATAAAAATAAGATCAAGATTTTGCTGCTGGAAGGGATTGACCCAGGCGCCGCGCTGGCATTTCGCGAGGATGGCTACGGCGATGTGGAATACCATAAGAAGCCCCTGCCCGAGGCGGAACTGAAGGAGGCTCTTCGCGACGCTTACTTCGTGGGGATCCGTTCGGCTACCCATCTGACCGAAGCCGTCTTCGCAAGCGCCCCGAAGCTGGTGGGGGTGGGCTGCTTCTGCATCGGAACGAACCAGGTCGATTTGAAGGCGGCGCAGGAGCGCGGCATTCCCGTGTTCAACGCCCCGTTTTCGAATACGCGGAGCGTGGCGGAACTGGTGGTGGCGGAATCGATCATGCTGGTGCGGGGTATCCCGTGGCGCAACGCTTCGGCTCACCGGGGAGTGTGGGCCAAGACCGCGGTGGGATCGCACGAGATTCGCGGCAAGACGCTGGGGATCATCGGCTATGGGCATATCGGGACACAAGTGGGCGTGCTGGCCGAGGCACTCGGGATGCGCGTGATTTTTTACGATCTGAATGCGCAGCTCGAACTCGGCAATGCGCGCCAGGTTGCTTCGCTCGAGACGCTGCTGGGCGAGTCGGACGTGGTGACGCTGCATGTACCGGATACGCCTCAGACGCGGGGCATGATGGGTGCGCCCGAGATGGCAATGATGAAACGCGGCGCGATGCTGATAAACGCAGCACGTGGGACCGTGGTGGATATCGAGGCGCTGGGCGCCGCTCTCGATGCGGGACAGATTGCGGGCGCGGCGATCGATGTATTCCCCGCCGAACCGAAGGGGAACGATGAGTTCGTCTCTCTTCTGCGCGCGCGCGAGAACGTGATCCTGACGCCGCATATCGCTGGAAGCACCGAAGAGGCGCAGCGCAATATCGGCCGCGAGGTGGCCGATAAGCTGATCCGGTACAGCAACAACGGGTCTACGCTGGCTGCAGTGAATTTTCCCGAGGTGTCATTGCCGGAGCATGCCGGGCACCAGCGGCTGATGCATATTCATCGCAATCAGCCTGGGGTGATGTCGTGCATCAATGCGATTTTTGGGGAAGAGCGGATTAATGTGGCCGCTCAGTATCTGCAGACCAATGCGGTGATGGGTTATGTCGTGATCGATATTGAAACGGGGGGGCGGGAGGAATCGCTGAATCTCAAGCGGCGCCTGGACGGCGTGCCGGGCACGATTCGAACGCGAATCCTTTATTAGGGCGTGTTCACACTAATCGAAGGGCCTCGACAATGAGTGCGAACGACAGAAACGCCATGAACACGACGTCGAGCTTTTCAAAACGTGAGAATATGCGTCGGAAGCCTTTGAGTCTACGGAAGAGGCGCTCAATCTCATTGCGCTTTTTATAAAGCGCGCGGTCATAGTCCCACGGTTCCAGTCGGTTGGACTTAGGTGGAACAATCGGAATCATGCCGAGGTCGAGGACCAGTTGCCGGGTTTCGTTGCCTTCGTAAGCGCGATCCATCAGCATCGGAAGGCCTTCGGGCATGGGGCCTAACTCCTCCAGCAATGCCCGCCCGTGCGGTACATCGTGGTCATTGCCGGGAGACAGAGCGAAGACTATAGCCGTTCGAGCATCCGCGGCAACCATATGAATCTTCGTATTCCATCCGCCGCGGGATTTACCAATGGCTTGCGGGCCGTTTTTTTTAAAGCGCCTGTCCCGTCCGGATGAACTTTCACCGATGTGGAGTCGAGAGAAAACGCTTCGATCTTGATACGAACGATCTGCTCAATCTGCAACTGCGCGAACACGCGATCCAATACGCCGTTTTTGGCCCAACGGTTCATGCGCATATAAATCGTGTGCCAGCGGCCGAACCGCTTTGGAAGGCCCCGCCACTTGCAGCCCTGTTCCGCCACATAAAGAATCGCGTTCAGTACCTGAAGGTTGGTCAGACTTACGTTTCCGCGCTGCACAGGCAGGCCATCTTTGATGCGGGCGTACTGTGCTTCCGTGATCTCCATCTTAAAAACATTTTACCAGATTATTGCTCTAATAGTGTGAACACGCCCTAGTCAAAACCATTTCAACACCCGCAGGAGTGCGAGGAGCAGAAGAGTAGTGGCGAGCATCAGTCCTGCGACGATCAGGGTTCCATAGGGGGATTCGCTGAAAGGCAGGCCCTTGACGTTCATTCCCCAGAATCCGGATATGACGAGGACAGGCAGGGCCACGGTACCCAGCACAGTAAGCACCTTCATGACCTGATTCGTCTTGTTGGCGACGCTCGAAAGGTACACATCCATCGCGCCTCCCAGAAGGTCGCGCTGGGTTTCGACCAGATCGAGGTTGCGTGTGACGTGGTCGTACACGTCGCGCATGAAGGGAATCAGGTCGGGAGGGATGAGGCCGTGCTGGGTACGGTACAGGTGCGCGGCGACATCGCGGGTGTTGGCAAGAATTCTGCGAAGCTCAATGAGCGTTCGCCGGGTGCGAAATATGCGCGAAAGTACCTCCGGGCTGGGATCGGAGAGAACCAGTTCCTCCAGTTCGTCGATCACGTCGTCGATGCGGTCCGTTACCGGGAGGTAAGAATCCACCGTAGCGTCGAAAATTCGGTATAACGTCCCGGCCGGAGTCTGACCCGCGGCTGCGCGAATGGGTCGCAGGAGATCCCCGGACGTCTCTGGATCGCCTTCACGCACGGTGATCACCCAGTCGGGACCAACAAAAATGTCGAGGTCGGAAAAGGTTAACTCATCGTCGGCGTTCATCTGCACCGGTTTCAGAACCACGAATTCATAGCCCTTACCTTCTTCCGCTTTGCCGCGCTGACCGCGATGCCGGCAATCTTCCACGTGAAGCGGGTGAAGGTGGTATTCGGCCGCGAGGCGATCGAGTTCGGGATCGTTGGGATCTGCGATGTCATGCCAGGTCATTGGGCGGGCTCCATCTCCGGAAGGAAAAAGAAAACAACGGCGACGATCAGGTACACGGCCAGCAGCAGGATGCCCTCGAGCCAGTTCGATTCCCCGTCGGCGGCAATCTGGCTGGTAATCAGGACCGCGAGGAAGACGGCGAGCACTTCGGCGGGGCTGAACACGAGATCCATTGGCCGGGGGCCGATGAACTGGCTGAGGATCACGAGAGCCGGGGCCACGAAGAGAGCGATCTGCAAACTACTGCCGATAGCGATTCCCATGGATAGCTCCATGCGGTTCTTCAGGGCGAACATGATGGCAGTACTGTGCTCGGCGGCATTTCCGATCACCGCCACGACGATCACGCCAACGAAAATTCGGGTCATGCCCAGCGACACGGCGGCCTGTTCCACGGAACCGACGAGGATTTCGCTGATCCACGCGATCAGCGCCGTTGCGCCCACGAGCGCCGCGATGGATTTCCCCAGGCTCCACAGAGGTTTGGGAGTGCCGGGCTGCGCTGCATCGGACTCGAAAAGTCCCTTGTGGGTGTGGAGCGAGAAGACCAGGTGGGCGCCATACGCGAAAAGCAGGACGATGGAAATCGCGAGACTGAGGCTGACCTCAGTCACCGGGGCCCGCGCACCGGCCAGGTAGTGAAATGCGGCGGGCATGATGAGGCCGATGGCCGCCAGGGTCAGGAGCGTTGACTTCGCGCGGGCGCCAACGGCGTTGAAGCGCTGCTCTTTGTGTTTGATGCCTCCGGCAAGCACGGCGGCCCCGAGCACCAGCAGGATGTTACCGACAATCGATCCGGTGAGCGATGCTTTTACGACCGGATAGAGGCCGTGGCGCATTGCCATGATGGCGATGATGAACTCCGCGGCATTGCCGAAGGTTGCGTTCAACAGGCCGCCGATGCCGTCGCCGGTGTGATGCGCGAGTTCTTCGGTGGCGCGGCCCAGCCAGCCTGCCAGGGGCAGGATTGCAAGACATGCAGCGAGGAAGATCAGGGCATGCGATTCGGGTTTGAGGAATTCGAGCCCGATGGCGATGGGGACGAAAATCAGGAGCCAGTTGAGCACTGCTTCAATTGTGCATCCGGGGGTCGCATGGGCGAGGCGCTAAACCCTTGTTTTCAGAAGGGCAGCAACATCGCGCCGGCGATGCAGAATGCCGCCAACGGCGCGTCAACCGCGCCTGCCCGCATCAAGCGCGGAGGACGGCGGCGAAGAAGCCGTCCCCGGGATCCCGGCCGGGGATTCTTTGCATGGTGTGGATGATGGTGGCCCCAGAGGCTTTAATGACGTCGGTGTTTTCTTCCGGTTCGAGAGAGCAGGTGGAATAGACCAAAAGGCCACCGGGGCTGAGCTGAGCGAGGGAGTTCTTTAGAATGGCCTTCTGTTTACGGCGCAGGTCGAAGATGTCGTCGTTTTTCAGACGCCATTTGATCTCCGGGTTGCGCGCGAGTGTCCCGGTGCCGGAGCACGGGGCGTCGACCAGGATTCGATCGAAGGTT
>JBDUBZ010000047.1:0-15045 GCA_040003745.1 Terriglobia bacterium | reverse complement strand
GCTGAATCCGCGCCGGTAAGGAATTTAGAAATTGCGTTTGGTTCGAATTGCTGTGTCGGGTCGCTGAAGTGGGCTGGCGAGCCAGTCAATGACGCTCCCGCCTCGCCGATCAGCCATGGTTTATCGAACATATCGACACCCGGTGGAATGCTGCCCGTGTCGTCGAAGAGGTGAAGGTTGTAATAGTCGGCAGCATCCGCGTAGAACTTCTTATTGGGAAGCTGTCCGGCGGCATCCTGACTCCAAAGCGGCAAACCCTTATTCGCACTCTCTATGCCGACGGGCTGAGCCGAAGGAACGCCACGGATGACCTGATAGAGATCGACATACAAGCTGTGCAGAAACGAAGGAGCGATGGCGCCCCAATTGTCGCCCCAGCTAATACCCTCATACCCTTCATCCACGGCCTGCCAGCCGAGAATCGCCTTTCCCCCATCGGTCGCGCCCGAGTACCGGGAGATCCAGGCCGCCACCGCCGCTCGATAACTCTGCCACAATCCGTTACGAAGTCCGTTGCCAACCTGTACAGGTCCGACGAAACCGGATCCGCCCGCAGGCACGTTGATCTGCACGGCGATTGACGCCACTCCGGACGGAAGAACGCCCGCGTCGGAACTACCCATACGCAACAATTGCCAGACATCGCCAAAATCGTTCCCCACAGACCAGTCGTCCTGTGAAAGCAGCGAGCCGTCCGCGGCGAGGTATAGTACCGAGACTCCCAGGATCTTCCCCCTGACTGGGACCGAGATCGCGACCAGTTTGCCGCCATCGAACGGCGCCGAAGGCGTGCGCACGGATTGCGCCGCGCTCGGACCGGCACTCACACTGAGATAAAAACCTGACGAAGTGAGTCCGTTCCCAGGACCCAGGAGGCTTGCCTGTCCGGGGCCGATTGACTGCCATCCCACGGGAAATCCCGCAGCCGTCCGGGACATATCGCCATTGTTGACCCCGGGACCCAGCAGCGACGAGTCAAGAGCCTGAGGCGCCAGCGCAGCACGTTCGATGCTGCCGGTTGAACTGCCGATGTCTCCGCCGCGATTCAGCAGGTTGACGATGGCACCCATATGATGCAAGCGCAACTGCGCGAGAAAATCCTCCCAGTGGGCTGTGCAATCGGGATAAAAGGCGGGCGTGTACGCAGAGGTTCCCCAAGTACTGTCCTTGACGATGCACCGATCCAGAAAAAGCCAGGCCGTGGTGGTCAGAGTTCCGGCCCGGGCCATGGCGTCAAGGTCGCGCGTGATCGTCACCGGATCATAGCTGTCGGTGAGCCAGTGTTCGTAGGTTGGTGTGCCGAAGACGTTGCTGCCCCAGCCATAATCCATTCCCTTATAAGAGGGAACGGAGAAAACGGGAGGACTTGCGGCTGCCAGGACGACGGCAATGAAAAAGAAGAGCAACCCAGCCCGCCACCGCATTATAAGGAGGACCAAAGAAAACACGTTCTGGGGGGAGCATGGCGGAACGGGGACACGGGTTTAACTGCCAGACTAACATCCCCCATCAGGGGCGGAGTCTTCCCGAGTGTTCGGCGCGCGATAGGAAATCAGCTAACTTTTCTTCGCCGTCGAATCTGAAACGCGCCAATGGCGAAAAGACCGGAGGCGAGTAAAACCACGGAACCAGGTTCCGGAGTTGCGGAAGAAGAACCCTGCACAGCATAGAGGCTGTACTGCTGCACGTCGGCCGTGTCACTCAGATTTATGGTATTCGCGTAACCGAAGGCGAAGAGCAGTGGACTCGAATTCAACAAAGCGGTGATGCCATCGTCAGACCCTCCGAAAGGGGAAGCGTTGGCGGACAGAATCGCGACCGCAAAAGAATTCACGAAACTGGGGTTCGCAAGATCGAAGGTCAAGGTCGAAGACGAGCCAGTTCCCTGGACGCCGAGCGTAGCATTGCCGAAAGGCAACGTCAGGGCGTTGGGGTCGGTTCCACCAGTGCTGTCGGCAAGAGTAAGATTATCAACCGTCACTCCATCGACTTGAACGCCAAGGACGAAAGACCCTCTTACATCGACCCCGCTAATCGCGCCGTTACTCACAAAGAACGAGGCGGTCAGACTCCCCGATAGCGGAGCAAAGATCGTGCTGGCGCTGCCAAAACCAGCGAAGGCGGCTAAAAGCGACCCAATAAGAAACAGTCGAGTCCAGAAGGATTTTGCTGCCATGAGAAACTCCAAGAAAATAGTATAGCTGCAAGTGCTAATTCTGTGTCAATTTTATTATTCGTGCTCCATCAATACCGTCAGTCTGGGTACTAGTACCCAGACTGTTAAAAACTTGACAGGAAAGGGCGGGGACGGGAATAATCAAATGTTCGAGTTCGCAACTGTGGCTGGCGCCTACTGATGAGATCCAGGGCTTCACTAATTGTTCGCTTACTGCCCCTTTTCGATGGTCTGGCTACGGCGGTTCTTTTCGCATCAACCGTAAGGCATATCGCCGATTTTGGAACCGCGGGGCTAGTGATGGTCTTGCTGGTCGTTCCTCTCTGGGTTGAGTTATTCCGCTACTTCGGACTCTATGCTTCGCATCGTGTCGAAGCGCCGGGGCTGTTGCTGCGCCGCATCCTGACCGCGCACCTGGTGGGGCTGATTGTGATCGAGACAGGTCTGTATGCGGCGAACTGCCGCCAGGAACAGGTGACCGTTCTGCTCTTCACGGGCATGTCGCTGGTTCTCGTTACCGCCGAGCGATGCCTGCTCTATTTTGGATTGCGGGCGCTGCGCCGGAGCGGATTCGACGTCCGTCAGGTCTGTGTACTGGGCGACTGGGCAGCCGCACAGCGCATCGCCAGTCTGTTTTCCAACCACCCGGAATGGGGAATGGCCGTTGCGTGCGTGGGCTTTGGTTCGGCCGCAGAACGAGACTTCACCAGATTTGCTTCCACCGAGCCTCTTAGCTGCGCCTCGCTCGCCGAGGTCCTGAATCAGGAGGTGATCGACGAGGTTCTGATCGCAGTGAGCCCGGAAGAACTTCCGGCCGAGGCCGGGACCATGCAGCTTTGCGAACAATATGGAGTGCTGGCACGCATTCTCATTCAGCCGGGCAGACAGGCTGTCGGCAATCGGGTGGTTGAGTCGTTTTGTGGCGAGTTAAGCGTTTCCACGGAATCGGTGGACCGCAATGAATCGGCGCTGATACTGAAGCGCATACTGGATATCGTTATCGGTGCGGCAGTATTGATTCCAAGTCTCCCAATTATGGCGATCTGCGCGATTCTGGTGAAGATCTCCTCTCCGGGACCGGTCTTTTTCCGCCAGACACGCGTAGGGCTTCACGGCAGACGGTTTACGCTCCTGAAGTTCCGCAGCATGGTCGAGGGCGCCGAAGCTCTGATTGACTCGGTTGCCTACCGCAACAGCACAAAAGGCCCCACCTTCAAAGACCGCAACGATGGACGAGTGACGGAGATCGGAAGGGTACTGCGCCGGTTCAGCCTGGATGAACTGCCGCAGCTATTCATGGTTTTGAAGGGCGACATGAGTCTTGTCGGTCCGCGGCCGTTGCCGGTGAAGGAGTCGGCGGCGATTCAGGGAGCCCAGCGACGGAGGTTTGCCGTGCGCCCAGGGCTGACCTGTCTGTGGCAGGTGAACGGGCGCAGCAATGTTGAGTTCGCGGAGTGGATGCAGTACGACTTGGCCTATGTGGACCGATGGTCCCTTTGGCTCGATGCGAAATTGATGATTAAGACGATACCGGCAGTGTTGTCCGGAAGAGGGGCGTACTGAGCTTCCGGACGGAGAGCGGTATGGGACACGGGGGATCTATGAAGGTCGTTATTTTGTGCGGTGGCAAAGGCACCCGCTCTTATCCGTTTACCGAATATTATCCGAAGGTGATGATGCCCGTTTGCGGCACGCCCATCCTCATTCACCTGATGCGCTTGTATGCAGACCAGGGCGTGACGGATTTCATTCTGGCAGCGGGCCATCGTCAGGAGATGCTGCGCGATTATTTCGATGGCAGATTTTCCAACTGGAATGTAGACATTGTCGACACGGGCGCCGCGGCCGACACGGGCGAGCGACTGCTCCAGTGCGCACCACTTGCGGGAGAAACTTTCTTTGCGACCTACGGCGACGGGCTTGGAGATGTAAATATCAGGTCTTTGCTGGCGTTTCATAAAGCCAGCGGGGGCGCCGCCACCGTTACGAGCGTTCCGCTCCGTTCGCAATATGGAACGGTAGTTTTTGGCAGTGATCGCAAAGTCACGCACTTCGACGAGAAGCCCGTCATCGCGAACTCGTGGATCAACGCCGGTTTTTTTGTTTTCGAGCGGCGCGCGCTGGTGAATTGTACGGGCGGTAACCTTGAACGCGACGTTCTTCCCAACCTCGCTGAGGCGGGCGAACTTTACACGTACCTGCATAAAGGGTTCTGGAAATCAATGGACACCAGCAAAGACCAGCAGGAACTCGAGGAGCTCTACAACGATGGGTGTCCGCCGTGGAAGCTCCCGGCGACTTCGGCTGCCGTGGCCTAGAGAATGAGCACGCCGAAGACTCAGTTCTGGAAAGATAAAACGGTTCTTGTGACGGGCGCCACCGGGTTGCTCGGCGGATGGCTGGTAAAAGAACTCCTTCCGCTGGGCGCGAACGTTGTGGCTTTGATTCGTGACGGGAACCCCCGCAGCATGCTGAACTCCGATGGCCTGCTGGCCAGGATCAGCACGGTGAGCGGATCGATTGAGGATTTCAATCAGGTCCGGCGCGCCATGTGCGAATACGAAGTCCATACGGTGTTCCATCTGGCCGCGCAACCGATTGTGGGCGTCGCCAAACTGGACCCCATGGGCACTCTCGAAACCAACGTCCGGGGCACCTGGAACATTCTCGAGGCCGCCCGCCTGGCGAAGGTTCCGCAGGTTCTGGTCGCGTCTTCCGATAAGGCGTATGGATCGAGCGACACGCTGCCTTACACCGAGAATCATCCTCTGCAGGGGCGCTTCCCGTACGATGTGTCGAAGAGCTGCGCGGATCTGATTGCCACGATGTACGCGAATGCTTACGGCTTGCCCGTGGTCATCACGCGCTGCGCAAATTTGTTCGGCGGAGGAGACTTAAATTTTAGCCGGCTGGTCCCCGACCTGATTCGCCGCACCCTCGCCGGTAAACCTTTCCTGATTCGATCGAACGGGCTGTTTGTCAGGGATTACGTTTATGTGCGCGACGCCGTAGCTGGGTTGCTGCGTCTCACCGAGGCGCTGGCGGGCGACCCATCGCTCGCCGGGCAGGCATTCAATTTCAGCATGGGCGTTCGCCAGAGCGTGCTCGAACTGGTGGATCAGGTGCTGGAAGCTATGGGCCGCACCGACCTGAAGCCGATCATCCTGAATCAGGCCAGCCTCGAAATCAAAGAGCAGTTCATGTCGGCCCAAAAGGCGCGGGATGTGCTCGACTGGGAATGCCGTTATGCTTTCCCGCAAGCGCTCGCGGAGACGATTGCGTGGTACCGGTCTTTCTTCGAAGCCACGCCAGACGGCCGCCTGCTGGCCAGAACGGCGGATTCCGGAGCCTGATGCGAATCGCGCTTTACTATCCCTGGGTATACCTGACCTCCGGAGCGGAGCGAACTTTGCTTGAGCTTACGGGACGAAGCCGTCACGAGTGGACTATTTTCACCAGCCACTACGATCCCGCTCACACTTTTCCGGGATTCGCACAGCGGAACGTAGTCGAAGTCGGTCGCGCGGGGGTTAAGCGCTCGATAGGAGCCGTCGGTCAGGCGGCATGGCAGATTCTGAATCTGAAACTGCCCCTTGAAAACTACGACGCCCTGGTGGTGATGTGCGAAGGTCTGGGCGATCTGGTGCTGTTCCGCAATAGTTCCCGTCCGGCACTGTGCATTTGCCTGACGCCGCTTCGGGTTGTCTTCGACGAAGACTACCGGAAGAAGTGGTTTGAAAAAACATCCCTGGCCGGCCGTGGCGCTCTGACCCTCGCGTCTTCGCTATTTGCGTCGATCGACCGGATTGCATGGAAGCGGTACCGGAGAATCTTCTGCATCAGTTCGGAGGCCAAGCGCCGCGCCGTGAAGGGCCGCCTGGGAACTGAGGAGAGTCTTGAAGTGCTCCACGTAGGGCTGGGCCATGAACCGCAGACTCCCTCCACACGATTCGACAGGTATTTTCTGCTGCCGGGCCGCATCATGTGGACCAAGAACATTGAACTGGGAATCGAGGCTTTCCTGAAATTCCGCACGAGCCGGCCGGAGTTTGCCGACTTCCGTCTGATCATCGCCGGAATTGTGGATGAAAAGAGCAAACCATATCTCGCAAAGCTTCGGGAGATGGCCGGAACCGGCCAGGGGATCGAATTCCGGATCTTTCCCCCGGATGAGGAATTCGCGGAGCTATACCGGAACTGCTACTCTGTCCTATTCACGGCTTTCAACGAAGACTGGGGAATTGTGCCGCTGGAGGGTATGGCTTTCGGCAAACCGGTGATTGCGGTTGACCGGGGCGGTCCGAAGGAGTCGGTGGTTCACGGAGTAACCGGGTTGCTTGCTCCCCCCGAGCCCGCTCAGTTTGCGGAATACATGGAGTTGCTGGCCGGCGATGCTGCGCTCACGGAGCGTATGGGCAGGGCCGGAAACGCGCATTGCCGACGGTTCTCATGGGATCGATTCACCGACAGAATCGACGACGAACTGGAGAATATTGCGCAGGTAGCCGAAGCCGCCGGGTCAAAGAACCTGGCGGGCAGTGCCACCCGCGGATGAGCGGGCAGGAGGATCGCAATGGAAACTAACGTTTATCTGGCAGATCTCAGGTATAACTACTCGGGCGTTCTCGCCAACGATTGCATGCCGCTCGGCGTCGCCTACATAAAGGCGGTCATGGACCGGGACGTACCGGAAGTCAAGTCAAACCTGTTCGTATATCCGGACCGGCTTTGGGAAACCATGCTGCAGCGGCCGCCGGATGTGCTCATGCTCAGTAACTACTGCTGGAACGAGGCGCTGAGCTTCCATTTCGCCAAACTGGCGCGCCGGATCAATCCGAATGCGCTCACTGTAATGGGAGGGCCAAACATCCCGATCGAACCCGAGCGGCAGCTGGCGTATATGGAGGAACATCCGGAGATCGATCTCTACATCCTGGGCGAAGGCGACTTCCTCGCCTCGAAAGCGATTCAACATTATCTCGACGCTGGCAAATCCGTTAAGCAGATGGGTCTGAGCGAGATTCCCTCCTCCATTTACCGGCGGGATGGCGAATTGATTCGTACGGAGATGTGGGCGCGGCACCCCGGTATCGACGATATTCCTTCGCCATGGCTCAGCGGCATTCAGGATGAGTTCTTTGACGGAAAGCTGGCGCCCCTGATGGAGACGAATCGCGGCTGCCCGTTTACCTGCACGTTTTGCGTTCAGGGCACCCGCTGGTACACGAAGGTGCACAACTTCAGCAAAGAGCGCATCCACGAAGAACTCCACTACGTGGCGTCGCGCATCAAAGCGGTCAGCCCTACCATGGGAACGTTGCGCATTGCGGATTCGAACTATGGCATGTACGAGCGCGACATCGAAATCTCCGGCTATATCGGCGAACTGATGAAGAGCCATGGCTGGCCGAAGTACATCGACGCCACCACGGGCAAAAATCGCCCGGAGCGCATCATCAAGTCGGTGGAGAAGGTTAGTGGCGCGCTGGTTCTGTACCAGGCCGTGCAGTCGATGGATGAGAATGTTCTGCGTAACGTCAAGCGGCAGACCATCAAGCTTGAATCTTACAGCGAACTGCTGCTCCACATGCGCGGCCGCGGACTGCGCTCCAATTCCGATCTGATTCTGGGGCTGCCCGGAGAGACCATCAGCACCCATCGCGACGCCATCTACCGGCTGCTCGATACCGGTGTCAGCCAGGTCACCAATTTCCAGCTGATGATGCTGAAAGGTTCTGAACTGGAGACGATCGAAACCCGTCAGCAGTTCTCCTTTCAAACGCGGTTCCGAGTTCTGCCAAAGAACTTCGGCATCTACGGCGACGAAAAGGTTTTCGACATTGAGGAAATCGTCATCGAGACCGACAGTTTGCCATTTGACGAATATCTGAACGCCCGCAAGTATGCACTCGCGAGTGTCGCCTTCTGGCATGACGATCTTCTGGACGACAGCCTGCGCTTTACGCTGAGCCACGGGGTGAAACGCTCCGCCTGGTTAAGCCGTGTCATGGATGCCATGGAGAGCGACAATGGCGTGGTTCGCAAATTCCTCGACGACTTCATCGACGAGACCAGGAACGAACTCTTCCTCACGCGTGAAGAGTGCATCGACTTCTACAGCCAGGAAGAGAATTTCCAGCGTCTGCTGAGGGGGGAGATCGGCGACAATCTGATTCACAAATATCACGCGATATCCACTTTCCACATCTGGCCGGAGATCTGTCAGATGGGAATGGACGTGGGGCGCGAACTGCTGCTGGAAGCTGGTGTCGCACAGCAAATACCGGATTTCGAGGCTTTCTGGCGGGACTTCCATCGCTTCGTGGAACTTCGCCACGCGTGGGGCGCAACCGCGGAGAAAATCCTGTCCGATTCGCGGGATGTGTTCCGTTACGATATTGCGAGATGGCGCGCCGACGGGCTGCCCCACGACATTGCGAAGTACCGGCTGAATACTCCTCAGGAAGTGGAATTCCGCCTTTCGCAGGAAGCCATGGAAGGTCTTTCTTCCGCGCTCGACGTTTGGACCACCGATTTGCGCGGTCTCACCAAAATGGTCACTCGCATTAAAGTGATTTGGCAGGAGAAGGAACCATTGGCGGCGGGTCAGCTGATCGCGGAGGGAGCCTGCGCTTAGTTGTTACACGGAGCGATGTTTACCCCGGGGCTGTACCAGATGTTTAAGATACGATCGCGGATGCCGTGTCGTGGAAGGTGGTCTCGTGCCCCGCTCGGCGCGTTGACAGCGTGCTCACTCGTGCTGGCGTCCGCGGCGTGGCCCGTGTCCGCGCAGATTACGGCGGCGCCACCGACTGGGTCGCCGCGGCAACTGCTGCAACCGCCTCCGGCGCCTCCTGAATATCTGCTGAGCGCCGGGGATGTCATCGACCTGCAATTCAGTTACAACCCGGAGATGAACCAGAAACTCATCATCCGCCCTGACGGCAATGTATCCGTTCATCTGATTGGCGATGTTCCGGCGCAGCGCATGTCACCCTCCGCGTTTGCGGCATCGGTGAGGGATCAATACAAAAAGTTTTTCCGTCATCCCGACCTGACCGTGACTGTGGTGGATTTCGGCAATCAGCGGGCGTTCGTCGGCGGTGAGGTGGTCACTCCGGGTGTCGTGGCGTTACGAGGTATGGTGACGTCGCTGCAGGCTGTCCTGCAAACCGGAGGCCCGAAGCCTTCGGCGAGTCTGCGTTCCGTCCTGTTGATCCGGTATCGGGAAGACAATGCGGCCGACGTGAGCCGGTTAAATCTGGTGGATGTAATGAAGGGGAAAGTGGCGGACATTCAGCTCCGGCCGTACGACATTCTGTATGTGCCGCGTACCAGGATTTCGAAAGTCGCCCTGTTCGTCGAACAATACATAAACAGCATGGTGCCGAGGAGCCTGGTTTTTCCCTATAACCTGAATACGACGGTCAGCGTACAGTAGCCCGACGAATCTCAGACGTGAGCGAAATGTCATACTCTCCGATGCAGCGGTCCAGCCCTGGGCCGGATGACATCACCCCCACAGCCGACCCGGCCGCATGGGAGCGGGTCTCAACGCGAGACGTTCTCTCGATTGTCTTCAAGTACAAATGGCTCATCGCGGGAGTCTTCGTGTCCGCGGTGCTGGCCACGCTGCTCGCGCTGTGGATACGGCCGCCGCAGTATGAGGTGGAAGCGCGCATTCTCATCAAGTACGGCAAAGACATCAGCGCAAATCCAAGATCGTCGATGGCGCCGACCGCGAACCAGATGGTAAGCGCTTCGCGCCCCGACGTGAATACGGAAGCGGAGATGATTCGCAGTTACGCGCTCGTAGAGAAAGTGGTTCGCGAATTGAAGCTCGACCAGCCACAGCAACCGGTGGTGCCCCCCGATCTGGTCTCCCGACTTCGTTATCAGATGCGCGCTTTCTATGGATCGATTTCGGGCGCACTTGACGAAGTGCAATACCGCCTTGCCCTCAAAGAACGCCTGACCCCAAAAGAAACGGCCATCATGGAAATTCTGAACGGCCTGAAAGTGGAAGGGGTCAAGGATTCGAGCGTCATCGATATCAAGCTTCAAACAAAGTTCCGCAAGGATTCAAGCGTTGTTCTTAACCGGCTCGTGGATGCCTATCGCGAATCGCGGCTCGGGATCGAACGAACACCGGAAGTCGAAAGATTCTTTCTCAATGAGGCTAATCAGTACGGGCAGCGGCTCAAACAGAGCGAGAGCCGGTTGAACGCCCTGAAGCAGCAAACACAATCGGCCTCACTGCCAGATCAGATCGGAATGCAGACAAGGATCATTGCGGAATCGGAGCACGCGGTGAACGAAAGCGCCAATAAGCTGGCTGAAGCCAGTGCGCAGGCGCGGCTTTTGCAGCAGCAGTTATCGGCCGAAAAGCCCACCGCGGTGCTCGAACAGGTTCAGGCCCGCAACAGCCTGCTTGACGATTTGAATCAGAAGAGAGCGACGCTTCTGCTCAGGCAGCAGGAGCTTCTTTCGAAATATACCGACAATGACGTCCACGTGCAGGATGTGAATCAGCAGCTGGCGACCCTCACGAAGATGATTGCAGATGCCGACCAGGACGTGAAGCAATCCAGCACCACTGGGGAGAACAGCGTCTATGTCGACCTGCGCAAGCAAGCGGCGACTGCCACCCGCCAGCGGGATGCGGTGCAGGCGCGCCTCACTTCTGAACAGCGTGAACTGGCGGGGTATCGGCAGAAACTCGGTTCTCTGCAGACGCTGGAGCCTGAGTACAATCAATTGGCGCGCGCAGTCGAGATGGATGGCGAAAGCTACAAGCTGTATCAACGTAATGCCGCGGAAGCGAGAGCCGCGGAGAATCTGAACTCCCAGGGCATCACCAGTATTGCCTTCATGGATCCGGCGGTCGACCCCATACTTCCCTCGGGGATGCGCAGGATTTACGTCTTTATGGGCGCAGTGATTGGCGGCCTGATCCTTGGGCTTGGCCTGGCTTTTCTGGCGGAAGCACTGGGACATACCATTGGCAAGCCGGATCAGTTGGTCCGGCATTCCGGGTTGCCGGTCCTGAGCGTGTTTCCTCTGTTCGGGCGGGGGCATCCGGATGAAGAAATCGTGGGCATTGCAGCGGCGGGTGTTTCGAACATTTCCCGTGCCGCGCAAAGCCTGGCCGACGATACACGAAACAAGACTCTGCTATTTTTCGGAGCCAATCGAAACGCAGGAACCACGACAGTCGCGAGACGATTTGCCGAAGCCTTCCGGTCCGAATTGAACGAGCGGGTACTGCTGGTCTCCATCAACCCTTCACCGGCAGAAGCAGCCCGCGGGCGCGACCTGTCGCAGCCTGAATTGTCCTCCGGTCAGGCTTCGAAGCGGGGGGCGGACGAAGGATATCTGGTAGCCGACCTCAGTGCGGAACAGATTACCAGCCATCTTGGGAATGTCGCGCTCACACTGCCTGAATACGACCGGATCCTTATCGATCTCTCGACGCGGCTTCCTCGCGAAAAGCAGCTGGAGATTGCCCGGGAGTGTGCGGCCGTGGTCATCGTGGTGGAAGCTGAGAAGACCAAATTCGAAGTTCTGGAGTGGACTCGCAGGGAGTTCCGGCGCATCGGCGTCCCAGTGCTGGGCGCGGTGCTGAACAAGCGTCAGTTTCATATTCCCGAATTCATCTACCGGCGGGTCTGAGAATGCGCCGCGCCGCCGTTTTCATCGCGACGGGACTGGCCCTGGTCTGGAGCGGGTGGGTGTGGAGTGCACCGCTTCAAGCCGGGAATGTCGTGGGGAATCCAGGGTTCGAACAGGCGGATGGCAGGCTCCCCGCCGTATGGCTCGCGCAAAATCTGGGGAATGGAGAGATCGCGCTCGATGCCACCGTCCACGCGGGCGGCTCGCGTTCACTGAGGCTCACACCGAACGGAAGAAACGTCCGGCCCGATCAGCCCCTGGGCGTAGGGCAGCAGATTCGCTTAAGTGGGCTGGGCGGCCGGCGGCTCGCTTTCCATGCGGCCATTCGCACTGGCGGTGGCGCCGCGGCATCGTTGTTGATCTTCGCTGTCGCTGCCAACGGAAGGTTCGTCGGCTCTGCCAATCTGCGGCAATCGGAGCCAACGCCCGGTTTCATCACCAAAGGAGGAACGCTCACACTTGATTCCGCGACCGATTCCATCATCGTCGCCTGTAGCGTCTCCGGGACATCGGGCTACGCATGGTTCGACGACGTTTCCGCGGGCCTGGAAGAAGTAGATGCAGCGCCCGCGGGCAACCGCGCGGATAACCCCCAGGCTGTGCCCGTCGCATCGATTGCGATTGACGCGGGCCAGGTCATCCGCGCCATTCCCCGCACGCTTTATGGCGCGAATATCGAATGGATTTACGATGGCCACGGCGTGTGGGATCGTGCATCCGCACGGCTGCAGCCGGGGCTGGTTCGGCAAGCCAGAGAGATGGGCGTTGGTCTGGTGCGTTTCCCGGGCGGCGTGCTGGCCGATTACTACCACTGGAAAGACGGCATAGGGCCTTTGCGCGACCGCCCGGAGATTCCTTTTGTGGTGGCGCCCGGCCGTCGCTCAAACAGTTTTGGAACAGACGAATTGATCTCGTTCTGCCGATCTATCGGCGCGGAGCCGCTGCTCCAGGCAAACCTGGTGACGGGAACCGCCAATGAGGCTGCGGACTGGGTGACGTTCACGAACAACAAGGGGCGCCCCGAAGGCTATCGCGTTCGCTACTGGGATCTCGGCAACGAACAATATATGAAGCACCCGAATCCGGAGACCGCGCGCTCTTATATGACGGTCCGGGATTACGTGAGCAAAGTTCAGGAGTTTGCGGTGGCCATGAAGCGCCGCGATCCGGGAATCCACCTGGGCGCGGTCGGCGGGACGAACTTCGGCAATTACAAAATTGTCGAAGACGAAAACTGGAACCGCACCGTTCTCGCGAAGACTGCTTCGCTGGTCGATTTTATTTCGATTCACGACGGCTACGCGCCCGTGGTCATGGAACAAAAGGATGTCTCTTTCGAAGATGTCTACCGGGCCTTGCTCGCCTTCCCGGTATTGCTTGCCGAGAATCTGAAAAAGGTCAATCGCGATATCGAGCAGTATGCGCCGAGAGATGCGGCAAGACTCAGGATTGGAATCACGGAATGGGGACCTCTGTTCGCGTTCGGTCCCACGAGCCCCTGGGTGGGCCACACCAAAACGCTGGGGTCCGCTCTTTTTGCGGCGAGTGTGCTGCAAACTTTGTTTCGCGCGGACCGGGTCGATCTTGCGGCGTTTTTTCAATTGATCTCACAAAACAATTTCAGCGGCTGGATCGACGAGGCCGGGTCGCCGAAAGCTACGGCCTTCGCGCTTGAAATGTTTACACGGCATTTCGGTGAATCGCTGGTGCGCAGTTCGGTTGAAAGTCCTTCTTTCGCGACCAGAGCGGTAGGAGTCGTTGCGCCAGTCGCGGCAGTGCCTTACATTGATGCCACTGCCAGTCTGAGCGCGGATGGGTCCAGGCTGTTTGTCATGGTGGTTAATAAGCACTTCGCGTCGAAGATCCGGACCAGCGTTCACGTGGAGGGGTTCACAACGCGCTCCGGACGAAGCTGGGTATTGACGGCCGGCAGCCTCGACGCCAACAACGGCAACGATCTCCCCAATCTTCCTGGCGTGAAATGGGCGGCTCCGGCGCACGCGCCTCATGGCAGCATGTTTGACGCGGGCGCGGCGGATACCGTCAGCATTCGTCCCGGGGCGGAAGTGGCCAACGCGGCTAAAGATTTTCAATTTGAATTCCCGCCGATGTCGGTCACATCGATTGAACTGACACGACGATGAATTCCGGTCAGCCGTTCATTTCCGTCATCTTGGCAACCTACAACCGGAAGCGGATGCTGGTGGAGCTGCTGGAATCGCTCGCGAACCAGACGTATCGGGATTTCGAAGTGATGGTCGTCGACGATTGTTCAAATGACGGGACCTGGGAATGGCTCTACGCGAATACCGGCGCATTCAGCTTCCCTCTTCGAATCCATTGCATGCCAGGGCGCAGCGGCGGCCCAGCGGCGCCACGAAACTTCGCCATCCCCCAGGCCATCGGCAGCATTATCGCCTTTACCGACTCCGATTGCGTCACAACCCCGGAGTGGCTGGCGCGCGGCGTGTCGCACTTCGCCGAAACCACCGGCTTTGTGCAGGGAAAAACCATTCCGCATCCCGGCGATCCGCGGCCCATGTTCTTCACCGCGGGCGAGGTGACCGCCCCCACTGGGGATACTTCGAATATCTTCTACAGACGCGAAGCACTGGAGCAGGCTGGCGGCTTCTCGAGCGACTTCATGGATGGCCCCTCAGCCTATTCCATGTACGGTGACGACATCGATCTTGCTTATCGCGTTCGTGAAGCGGGCTACGGGGCCGAATTCGCCCCGGATGCCGTGGTGATGCATCATGTCGTTCCGCTGACGCTGAAGCAATGGCTTTTGCGGCCGCTGTCCGCCATCACCGGGCCGTATCTCGTACGTCGGCATCCCCGCATCCGAAGCGAACTGCTGTTTCTTAGATACTTCGTAAGCCGCATGACGGCGCTGTTCGATCTGTTCATCGTCGGCTTGCTCTCTGGCGCGCTTCTCAGTATCTGGTGCCTCCTGCTGTGCCTGCCGTTTCTGATCGCGAAGTACCGGGAGGGCGGTGTGCACATGACCGTCGTTTCCCGCACGCTGCGACTGGGCGGAGCTTCAGTGCGATCGCTTGTGACCCTTGGTGCGCTGCTTTGCGGGAGTTTTCGCGCAAGGAGCCTGCTGCTGTGAGGCGAATCGGCTCACAACTTGGAGTGGGTCTGCTTTTCGGCGCACTGCTTGGCCTGGTGCTGGCGGCGCTGGCGCAGGCCAC
>JBDUBZ010000345.1:0-4436 GCA_040003745.1 Terriglobia bacterium | reverse complement strand
AATCGGGCAACGCCGGGCAGGCCAATTACGTTGCTTCCAAGGCCGGGCTGATCGGGCTGACGAAGTCGCTGGCGCAGGAGCTGGGGTCGCGAAACATTACCGTGAATGCGGTCGCGCCCGGGTTCGTCGAGACCGATATGACCGCGAGCCTGAAGGATGAATTGAAGGCGAAGATTACCGCCGGAATTCCGCTCGGCAGGATCGGAAAGCCCGAAGAAATCGCCGCCGCAGTAGGATTTCTGGCGAGCGATGCCGCCGCCTATATTACCGGAGCCGTCATCGATGTGAACGGCGGGATGTACATGCGGTAGCAAAGACGAAAGCGCCATCGGCAGGGTGTACGCAGCGAGTGAAGGACTTGTCCCTCCCCTCGCCAAAAGCGCGGGGCGGTTGCCGCTTGCAATTGCGAGTGATGCGCATTCGGCATTTCCCTTATTGAAGCTCCTTTCCCGTTAAACTGGCGGGATGGAACCGCCCGTCACACGCACTCAGATGCTCGAAATGATCGAGATGCTCAAGCGCACCGTCGAAGCAGGGGACCAATCGTTTCAGCGCATAGAGACCCTCGAAAAAGCGGTACGGGAGATGTTCGATGTCATCGTATCGCTGCAGGAAAATCAGCAGCGACTGCTCGATGCTTTCGAAAGTCAGTCCAGCGCTCAGAACAAGCTGAATATGGACCTGGCCGAGGGGCTGCAGCGTCTGGCGGCGGAACTCGCCAACCTCAGAGGCGGCGGCCTGGTTATGTAGTGCCGCGTCAGCGGGGGTTCGAAGATCAGTGCGGTATCTATGACGTGCCCGCCCGTTTACTTCTTCGCTTGCATTTGAATTTCGTTGAGACTGGCGGCAGTGCTGTCGAGTTCTTTTTCTCCGGCCGGAAAGTTGTTTACGCTGAGAATATAAGCCATGATGTCGGCCGTATCGCTGCGGCTCAGACTCCCTGGGTCGTCCTCGGGCATGGTGCTTTGAATGCGGTCGAAGAGATCGCCCGCAGTCTTACCCTGCCACGCCTTCAAAAACTCCGCGCCGGCAATTTCCGGGCCGCCGTCTCCCCCGCCGAGCTTCTCGGCATGGCATTTGGCGCATTCTTCGCCATAGGCGGTTTGTCCTCGCATGGCCTGTGCCTTTGTATAAACGCCATCTGAAACCGAGCGCGCCGCAGCCATGGCCAGGAGCGCCAGCGCCAGTAAAAAAACTGATGTCTTCATGATTTTTATGCTTAGGTTCTTGACGTGAATTTTAACAAATACA
The DNA here is from genome assembly GCA_040003745.1 of Terriglobia bacterium. Taxonomy (GTDB): domain Bacteria; phylum Acidobacteriota; class Terriglobia; order Bryobacterales; family Bryobacteraceae; genus BOG-234. The sequence continues at coordinate 3,185 of JBDUBZ010000345.1, read as the reverse complement.
GGGGGCAGGGGCCTCACGGCGAAATATACTGGTTACATCTTCATGAAGCGGATCGCGGCTAAAATCGTCATTATTTTCGGAGTTGTCGCCGGCGCCGCAATCGCACAAAGCGGCACAGGGGAACTCCGGCTCAACGTGAAGGACCAGACCGGCGCCGCCATTGCCGCGTCCGCTGAGCTGCTCAACCAGGCCACTCATACGCGGCAGTCGGTCGCCCTGCCCGCCGAAGGCCGCTATCACTTCCGCAACCTGCCCTTCGGGACTTATCGCCTGAACGTGGCGCGCGCCGGGTTTGCAACCAGTTCCGAACTGATCGAAGTGCGGTCGGCTGTGCCGATTGAGCATGCCGTCACGCTGGGAATTCAGACCATCTCCACTGCTGTTGAGGTCAACGAATCCGAAACCCTGATCGACCCGGCGCGCACATCATCCGCTTACTATGTCGGCGCGCAGGAGATCAAGGAACGGGGCGTCGGTCTACCCGGCCGCGGCTTGGTGGATCTGATCGTCGCCCAGCCTGGCTGGACGTTCGAAGCCAACGGCATTCTTCATCCGCGCGAATCGGAATACGAAACCCAGTACATCGTCAATGGTTTTCCCGTGCAGGACAACCGCTCGCCCGCCTTTGCGCCCAGCGTCGAGGCCGACGATGTGCAATCGATGAAGGTCTACACGAGCGGGATTCCGGCCGAGTACGGGCAGAAGGTGGGCGGCGTTATTGAGTTGACAACAGACCGCAATACTTCGCCGGGGTTCCATGGCACGGCGTTACTGCAGGGCGGAAGCTTTGCCACGGTGGGTTCATACATTTCCGGCCAGTACGTGGCCGGGAAAACCACCGCATCGCTCATGGCTGAAGGGTTTCTGACGGACCGTTTTCTGGATCCGCCGGTGCTTGTAAATTCCCAGAACCACGCTTCGAACTCCTCGTTTTCGGCGACTGTCGAGCGCGATCTGTCGGATTCCGATCGCATCCGCGCCTCCGTCAGCCGCAGGGCGACGCACTTTCTGGTTCCCAATGAGCTTTTACAGCAGGCCGCCGGCCAGCGCGAAGATCGCGTGTCGCAGGAAACGCAGGGACAGCTCTCCTGGCAGCATGTTTTTTCGCCGTCCGTCCTGGGAAACGCCCGGGCCATGGTTCGCGATGCTTCCGCGGATCTGTGGTCGAATCCTTTGTCAACACCCATTCAGCCCCGCCAGAACCGCGGCGTGCGCGAGGGCTACGGAGCGGTCAGCCTCGCGGGTCACTACGGGCACAACGAGTGGAAGACCGGAGGAGATTTCCGCTACGGCTCTCTCAACGAAGATTTTGGATTCCACATTGCGGCCTATAAAGTTGGAACTTATCGCGTCTTCGATCGCGATACCCCGGCGGACTTTGCCTTTTCAGGCCATGGTCTCGATCGCGAGCAATCCGCCTATGCGCAGGATCTGATTCACTTCGGGCGCCTGACCATCAGCGCCGGGCTGCGATTCGATCACTACTCCCTGTTGGTGGATGAGACTGCCTTCAGCCCCCGCCTGGGGCTTTCGTGGAGTGTGCCCACTACAGGCACTGTCTTCCATCTTTCCTATGACCGGACGTTCGGAACGCCACCGTACGAAAATATTCTGGTCTCGGCGTCGCAGCAGGCCCAGCAACTGAACGACGCCGGCCTGTACATCCCGCTGAAGCCCTCGCGGGGAAACTACTATGAGGCCGGTTTCACTCAGGCTCTCGGAAAGCACGTTCGGCTGGATGGCGATTATTACCTGCGGGACATAAAGAACTTCCTCGATGACGACCTGCTCGAAAACACCGGTGTCAGCTTTCCCATCACGTTCAACCGCGGCCGTGTACGCGGCATTGAGACCAAGCTTCAGGTTCCGCGGTGGGGTGCGTTCTCCGGTTTTATCAGCTATTCGAACTCGCGCGGCATTGCCGAGTTTCCCATTGCCGGCGGCTTGTTTCCCGACGACGGCGCCGCCGCTCTGCTGACCGCCAACGACCGCTTTCCCATAACCCAGGATCAGCGCAACACCGCGCGGGCCATGGTTCGCTATCAGATCGTCCCCAGGCTCTGGACCTCCTGGAGCGCCGTCTACAACAGCGGACTGCCTTCGGAAACGACGCAGCCGTACAGTTTCCTGGTAGCCCAGTATGGGCAGGCCATCGTAAACCGGGTCAATTTCGACCGTGGCCGCGTGAATCCTGGTTTCTCGCTCGATGCCGCCGTGGGGTTCGACGTCTGGCAGCATGAGAAGCGCTCCATCACTCTGCAGGGGAATGTTCTGAACCTGACCGACCGCCTGAACGTGATTAATTTCGCGGGCTTTCTTTCCGGCACCGCTGTCGCGCCCCCCCGGAGTTTTGGGCTGAAGTTGAGGGCCGAGTTCTGAAGGCCGGTTCGGACGATGGTGAAGGGCAGTTAGCGCGGGTGCGGCGGATCTGTGCTTCGCTGCCAGGAGTCACCGAAAAACTGTCTCACGGTGAGCCGACGTTCTTCACGGCCGGCAAAGTCTTCGCGATGTTCTCGGACAACCACCACGACGATGGGCATGTGGCCGTGATGGTCCCCGCCCCCGGCGGCTTTCAGGAGGCGCTCATCGCAGCCTCACCGCGCAAATACTACCGGCCTCCGTATGTAGGCGTGCGCGGCTGGATCGGGATTGAGCTCAGGCACGTGGACGATGAAGAGCTGGCTTCGCATGTTACCGGAGGATGGAAGCTCATTTCGGCAAAAAAGAAATCCGTAAAAACCAATGCCTGACCGTCTTGCCAGCTTTCCGATCTCTAATCCCGCGGCTGACGCTGAGGTTTTCCTTCAGGGGGCGCACCTCACCAGCTGGATTCCGCGCGGCCGGAAGCCGGTGCTCTTTACCAGCGCCCACAGCTTTTACGAACCGGGCAAGCCGATTCGTGGCGGTGTGCCGATAATCTTTCCCTGGTTCGGTCCGCGGCACGATGGACTGCCCGGACCCGCGCACGGTCTGGCGCGCACGGCGCTTTGGCGCGTCGTGAGTGAAGCGCCAGAGCTCACGCTGGCGCTCGAAATCGAGCAGGCTGAACTGGAATTCCGGATCGATGCGGGGGAGTCGCTGCACATGAGCCTCACCGTGCGGAACCTCGCCTCACAGCCGCTGGTTTTCGAGAATGCGCTGCACACTTATTTCGCGGTGGCCGACGTTCGCCGGATTTCCATTTC
>JBDUBZ010000344.1:0-4451 GCA_040003745.1 Terriglobia bacterium | reverse complement strand
ACAAAGCGTTCGCGAATTTCCTGCGCCTGCGCGCCGACGCGCTGCTGAGCGATGACTACTACAAAAGCGATCTGGCGTGGCTCGATCTGAAGGACCCGAAGGTGGATGTGATCTTCGCGCCTTACGAGACTTATCTGGACGATTTGCTCGGCGTAAAAACGTCATATGGCGCCGCGGTGCTTATCCGCAATGAGCAGGAGAGTCAGCGCTACCGATAAGAGCAAGCTCGACGATTATCTCACCAGTGTGCGTGAAGTTGAGAAGCGCGTGGACGCCCTGCGCAAGAGCAAGGATCTGGCCGACGACAAAGCCAAACTCAGCAACACCGCCGCCTTTAAGATGGAACGCCCTGCGAATGGTTTACCGGAAGACTTGCGCGAGCACTCTAAGCTGATGTGCGATATCATCGCCATCGCGTTCCAGACCGATAAGACCCGCGTTGCGTCTCTGATCATCTCGCGCGATCTTTCCGCCATGTACTATCCATTTTTGGGAGTTAAAGAGGGACACCACGGCGCCTCGCACAATAATACTTCAGACAGTTACGAAGCAATCTCGCGCTGGCACCTGAGCCAGTTTGCTTATCTTGCAACGAAGCTGGACAGCATGCCGGAAGGTGATGGCACTGTGCTCGATAATTCCTGTCTGATGTTCCTGTCCAGTATGTTTGTGGGCCGTAAGCACGATAACTCCAGGCTGCCGGTCGTCCTGGCAGGCGGACTGGGCGGCACCCTCAAGACGGGCCGTTCCCTCAGCTATCTGGACGAGCCCGCCGAGAATCGCAAGATGTGCAGTCTGTACCTTTCGCTGATGGATCGCATGGGTGTCAAGCTGGATCACTTTGGCGACGCCGACTCACGCCTCGCCCGAATCTAACTTCAGGGCCGTAACGCTTACATGACAGCCGACCTGTCGCCGCTAAGAGCCGCGGAAGGAACAGTGTCAGGTTTTCTCCCGTGTCTCAGTAAGTAAGAGATTGCCTTACCCAGCCCGAGTTTGGATTCCGTCTTAGTTCCGCGAACTGAATCTCGGATCGCGAAATCGCCTACCTTCCGGTTGAATACGCGCGAAGGGCAATCTGGCGGGCGTCAACTCGGTTGTGAAAGCCCGGCGCGGATTCCTTTTCCTCTGAAACGGACTGCCGATTAACTCTCAAGGATTGCAACCGCTCTCACCGGGGCCGCCGTGGTGTTCACCCACTTCACGGGGAAAACGCTCAACTTGAAACCGTACCCGGGCAATAGATCGAGATTGGTCATGTTTTCAAGATGATAGTATTCGCGGGTCTGCATGACGCGATGCGCTTCCCAGAACTTCCTGCGTTCGAACATAGCCCACACGGGCGGGTCGTAGGTGACGGCGTCGATACCCGTCATTTTGATCCCCTGATCGAGCAGCCAGTTCGTCGACTCACCGGTCATGCCCACGTGATCCGTTAAATAGGCGGGAGTTTCCTGTATCTTCCCGGCGCCAGTATGAATTAAGACGATATCGAGCGGCTGCAGCGTATATTCGATTTTTTCGAGAGCCTGCTTCATATCGTCCACGCTGATACCCGCGCCCTTCGGAAGATGGCGGAAGTCGAGGCATACTCCATTTCCGTAACAATACTCCAGCGGAATCCCTTCCGGTCCCGGCGCCACCTCGCGCAGATGGCGCAGTGAATCCATATGCGTGCCAATGTGGTCTCCTAACACCACCAGGTACGATGCCGTCAGCGAACCCACACCGTACTGCGCCGCTCCAATTCTTTCCGCGAACTCCTGCCATGTTTCGTACATCGCAAGCGAAGGTCTGACGATACGCGGAAAAGCAACCATGTCGTTATGAACGGGCATACTGAGGTCGATCAGCTTCTGACTCATATTTATTCCTTATTCGGCAAAGTCGAAACCGAGTATACACTTTGAAGGCGATTGGGCCAGTTGGTGTCTAAAACACTGGCTGGCGCGGGCTGGGTGGCGTATCCGCGCTGGGCGCGCTGGTCATGGTCAGAGGCGTATTTCCCGCCTCCCCCGGGGCTAAAACCTTAGTCGCCATTACCCCGCTAAAGCGAATGGTCGGGATTCGGGAGCATAAAATCCCGACTCTGCGAGCAAAGATCCTGGCACGCCTGAATAAACTGGCGGAGCGTCCGAGTTCGCTCCAGTGCATATGATTGCGATATGCGGCCGCGAGCAGACGTACGCGATAACCTCTTTCCTGAAAGAGCCGGTACGTCTTTTTGAATACCGCGACGCCGCCCCACTCCAGATACCCTGGGTCCGTGGTGATGTTCCGTTTTTCCATGACGACCTTAAGCCAGTCGTCCAGGCGACCGACCATAATCGTACACACCGGACCCATATCCGAAATCGGTTTGCATGCTTTCTCGCGTCTTCTCAAGCCGGCCTCCATTGCCTCGGCTAACGCGACGCATTGCGGCAGCGTAAAGCAGACAGTGGTATTGATGTTGACGCCTTCGGCCGCGGCCTCTTCGATGGCAGCCACGCCTGCCTGCGTCACCGGAGTTTTGACGTTTGGCGCGCCTCCGGGCTATTTGCGTGCGTACGATGTTTTCACTGGCAAAACAGTGTGGACTTTTTACACCATTCCGCTGCCCGGCGAATACGGATACGAGACCTGGCCGAAGGACACCTGGAAATGGGCCGGCGGCGTGAACACGTGGGGCGAGTTTTCGATTGATGAAAAACGCGCGATCGCCTACTTTCCGCTTGGCTCTCCTACGTCGGATTTCTACGGCGCGGACCGGGTGGCGCTGAACCTCTTCGGCGATTGCCTGCTGGCTCTCGACCTGAGATCCGGAAAGCGTCTCTGGCATTTCCAGGAAGTGCACCACGACATGTGGGACTTCGATCCCACGGCTTCCCCTAAACTCATCACAGTGCGGCATAACGGCAAAGTGGTGGATGCCGTTGCGCAGGCGGGTAAGACGGGATTCCTGTATGTATTCAATCGCGTCACGGGTGAGCCGCTCTGGCCCATTGAAGAACGGCCCGTTCCAAAGAGCAAGGTGCCCGTTGCGGTGTCCTGGCCAACTCAACCGTTCCCCACCAAACCACCGGCATTTGCAAAGCAGACATTCCCTCTGGAGGACATAAACCCTTATCTGGACGACGCCGACTAAGCCCGTATCCGCGAGCTTCTTGCAAATTCGGAAAACCACGGTATCTTCACACCGGTCGGTCTTGATCGCGACACCATCCAGGTTCCGGCGCCGATGGCGGCGCAAATTGGAGCAACACGGCGGCAGATCCGCAGGCAGGCATGGTGTACCTTTGATCGGGAGACGAGCCGAACCTGAAGAGGATGAGGGCCGATCATGGTCGCGGCGGTAATTTCGCCGGCGGCACTCCCGAACAAGAGGGCAACTCTTTGTATATGCAGCGATGCCAGACGCGCCATGGCCCCGACCGGAACGGAGTGGCGAACCCGAAGGAAATTGGAACGGAACGCTTCAAGACAATTATCGCGAAAGGGCAGGGCGGGCAGATGCCGGCTTTCACGGATTTGACTCCACCTCGACTGGGCGCGCTGGCGGCTTACATCTCAAATCCGGCAGCGGGCGCACTTCCGCCCGGGCGCGGAGGCGGTGGCGGACGGGGCAACGCGGGAGCGCTCTCCGGGGGAGGCGGAACGACTGATCGGATGTCCTGGCCAGAAGGCTTGCCGCGCTATTTCGGGGGCTATGGCGGCCGGATCGTCGGTACCGCCGACAGCCTGCCGGCGATGGCTCCGCCCTGGACGACTCTGACTGCCTACGATTTGAACGAGGGAACGATCAAGTGGCAGATTCCCCTTGGAACCGTGCCTTTTCTGGCGGCCAGGGGCATTCGCAATACAGGCGGGCGGCAGTATCTCGCATTCCTCGCTACCGGGCAGACGGCGGGTCGGGCTCCTGGGGCGGGAGTGTCCTGGAAAGCGGGCAAGGCTGAAGCTCAGGGTTATTACGTTTTCGCCCTGCCCCAGTCGGGCTCATCCCCGGCTCAAGAGAGGTTATGATGCTTCATCAGAAAGTCGCCCTCGTGACGGGCGGGAATCGCGGAATAGGACGTGGTATTGCCCTCGCGCTGGCCGCAGCCGGGGCTTCCGTCGCCATCAATTTCCTGCAGGGGTCCATAGAGGCAGCGGATGTGGAGAAGGAAATTCAGGGTTTGGGACAACGCGCAATCGCCGTTCAGGCCGATGTTTCAGTGAGACTCGAAGTCCAAAGGCTTTTAGCCAGGACAGAGGCCGCTCTTGGCCCCGTGGATATTCTCGTGAACAACGCGGGCATTGCCCGCCCGCAAAAGATCGAGGAGGTCACAGAGTTCGACTGGGATCACCTGATGGATGTAAACCTGAAATCCTGCTTTCTTATGAGTCAGGCCGTTCGGCCCGGAATGCGCGCGCGCAAATGGGGGCGAATCGTGAACATCTCTTCGGTGGCGGCTCAGACAGGCGGCGTTGTG
>JBDUBZ010000046.1:0-15195 GCA_040003745.1 Terriglobia bacterium | reverse complement strand
GAACTGCCGGAAAGGCCGGTTACGCCGATACGGACGAGCGTAATCGTCCCACCCTCCCGGCGAACTCGCGCAGCGACGCCGACGAGGGCGAATCCACTGGCGCGCTGGACAAATTTTTTATACGAAGTGCCGGTCAGGCCGGCTTCGACAGGCACGATGACCTCAGTGACGATTTCACCCGGTTCGATTGCGGTGGTGAAGGTATCGAGGAAGAAATCCGCGGTCGAAACAGTGCGCGTGCCCTGAGAGCTGCGCAATACGATCTTCGCTTCGAGTGCCTGCAAGGCCGCCGGGTAATCGGCTGCGGGGTCGGCATGGGCCACGCTGCCGCCAAGGGTGCCGCGGTTGCGAACCTGAATATCGCCGATATGCAGCGCTGTTTCGGCAAGCAAAGGGCACTTGCCCATGAGCAGCGGCGAACTCTCCACCTCATAGTGGGTGGTGCCGGCGCCGATGTGGAGCTCACCGCTTTCTTCACGGATGTAACTCATTTCTTTCAAGCGGGAAAGATCCACCAGGTGCTCCGGCGCAGCGAGCCGAAGTTTCATCATCGGAATGAGACTCATTCCTCCCGCGAGGGGTTTTGCTCCGCCTGCGAGAAGTGTAAGCGCCTCTTCGAGGGTGCCGGGCGCGGTGTATTCGAACGAGTTCGTGATCATGATTTACTCCCGGCAATCAGTTTCCAGATTTTCTCCGGAGTGAGCGGCATATCGATGTGCCGCACTCCCAATGGGGAAAGCGCGTCCACCACGGAATTGACCATGGCCGGCGTGGATCCTATCGTTCCCGCCTCGCCAACGCCCTTGACTCCCAGGGGATTGACCGGCGATGGCGTATAAGTGTGAGCGCTCTCGATCCACGGCATCATGCGCGCACGAGGCATGGCGTAATCCATGAATTCGCCCGTGACCAACTGCCCATTATCGTCATAGACCGCTTCTTCCCAAAGCGCCTGTCCCAGACCCTGCGCGACACCGCCGTGAAGCTGGCCGTCCACCAGAAGGGGATTGATGATATTTCCGATGTCATCAACGGCGACATAGCGCTGGATTGTAATCTCGCCCGTTTCGCGATCCACTTCGCTAGAAACGATGTGAGCGCCGAAGGGAAAGGTAAAGTTCGACGGCTCCCAGAATTTGGTGACTACCAGGCCTGGATCGGTGTCTTTGGGCAATTTCAGCGCGCGATAGGCAGCGCCCGCGATCTGCGCGAAGGCAACGGACTTGCCGGTCTTGGGGTCGCGGCACTGGTCGCCGATCAGCTCAACTTCATCCGCTTCGAGCAGCAGGGCTCCCATCTTTTTCACTTTGACTTTGAGATCCTGCAACGCGTAGTAGAGTGCGCTGCCACCCACAGCGGTGTTGCGGCTGCCAAAGGTTCCGATACCGTACTGCACGATCGATGTATCGCCATGCAGCACCAGTACGTCGTCGATGCCGACGCCAAGCTCATCGGCGACGATCTGAGCGTAGCTGGTCTCCTGCCCCTGCCCATGCGGTGACGAGCCCGTCAGCACAGTTACTTTGCCGCTGGGCTCGATCTTGACGGTGGCGCTTTCCCATCCGCCCGCCGCCGTAGCTGGTGACGGGCCAAATGCAGAAACCTCTCCGTAAGTGCAGATGCCGATGCCCACCAGACGGCCTTCGGCGCGCGCTTTCGCCTGGTCGGCGCGGAGCTGCTTGTAGTTGGTCATCTCGAGCGCTTTGTTCAGAGTGGCTGCGTAGTCGCCCGAGTCGTAATTCAGCCCCGTAGCAGTGGGGAAGGGGAACTGATCTTTAGTGACGAAATTCTTCAGGCGGATCTCGGCGGGATCCATTTTCAACTCCGCGGCGAGAATATCGACCATGCGCTCGATGCCGTGCGTTGCCTCTGGCCGGCCGGCGCCGCGATAAGCGTCCGTCGGGACGCAATTGGTAAAGGTGCCGACGATCTCCGCCTGAATATTGCGGAAGTTGTAGAGGCCCGGCATCATGAGCACGCTGAGCGTGGGGATGGCTGGCGTGAGCAGCTGGTGGAAGGCCCCGATATCCTGAATAATTTTGAGCTTTACGCCCAGAATGGTGCCATCGCGCCTGGCGGCGATTTCGTAGAAATCGACGTGGCCGCGGCCATGAATGGTCACCATGAAGTTTTCGCGGCGGGTTTCGATCCACTTCACCGGCTTGCCGATTTTCATCGCGATAAAGGCGGCGAGGGCCTCTTCGGCATAGACGTTCAGCTTGCTGCCGAAACCACCGCCCACCTCGGGAGCGATAAGCCGAAGGCGATTCTCTTCGAGGCCGAGCATGCCGGCGAGGATGGAGCGGGCGAGGTGCGGAATCTGAGTGGAAGTGTAGATGGTCAGGGCGCGATCGCCCGCGTGCCAGGAAGCGACCACGCCCCTGGTCTCCATCGCATTGGGAACAAGACGCTGGCTGGTGATGCGCTGTTTCAGGACTACATCGGCTTCGGCAAAAGCTTTGTCCGTATCGCCGCCGTTCTGGTGAAAGGTGAAGGCGATGTTGTCCGGCCATTCCGGATGAACCGCGGGAGAGCCTGGCGCCAGGGCCTTTTCCACGTCGGTGACGGCGCGTGTGGGCTCGTAATCGACTTCCACCAGATCGGCGGCGTCGGCTGCGATATAGCGATCGGTGGCAACGACCACGGCAACTGGATGGCCGACGAAATAGACGCGATCGATCGCGAGGATATGGTGATGGGGTTTGCGCAGACCCGGGAGCTCGACGCCGCAGACGACGCCGCCTACATCCTTCGTGTCTCTTCCCACAAAGACCGCAACGACGCCGGGCAGCGCGGCGGCTTTCGAGAAATCAATCGACTTGATATGGGCCGCACCGTGCGGGCTCCGGACAATCACGGCATGGTGCAGGTCCGGCAGTTTCACATCTTCGACGTAGGTGGCCGTGCCCGTGATCAGGCGGGGATCTTCCCGGCGGCGAACGCGCTGCCCCACCAGCTTGTCTGTTTTGGTAATTGTGGTTCCCATGGCTTACGCTCCCGCCTTTGCCGCGGTACGGACCGCGTTCACAATATGCTGATATCCCGTGCAGCGGCAGAGATTACCGTCAAGGCCGTCGCGGATCTGCTCGTCCGAGGGGTTGGGATTTCGCTCAAGAATCTGCTTCGAGACCATGATCATGCCCGGGGTGCAGAATCCGCATTGCAGGGCATGTTCGTTCCAGAAGGCTTCCTGCATGGGATCGAGCCTGCCGGAGGAATCCGCCAGACCTTCCACGGTCACGATTTTCGAACCATCGGCCTGGATAGCGAACATGCTGCAGCTCTTAATGGCTTTGCCATCGAGAGCCACCGTGCAAGCCCCGCACAGTGACGTTTCGCAGCCGACATGCGAGCCGGTCAGCCCGAGTGTTTCACGCAGGTAATGAATCAGGAGCAGCCTCGGCTCCACCTGGCTGGTATGGCTGACGCCATTAACCGAGACAGTGATCGAACGGGTAGTAATTGGCGTCACGGGATCATCCTCGAGGCCCTTTGGGGCACTGGCAAAGTATATAACCGTTCAGGCATTCTTCGAGCGGAGACCGGGACCGAGCTGCTTCCGGGCGAACTGGATGCTGCGCGCCAGGTCCGTCCGCTGCTGTTGTTTCAGGGCTTCGGTGAATTCGCCGGCGGGCATGTTCGGAAGCCATTTCCACGAATCGCGGTCGGCAGCAGGCAGCATCCGCGCCGTGGGGCAGGTAGAATTCACAGCGTTATAATCGACGCAGTGCGGACGCAAAGAATTATCTGGGTGCTGGCGGCGATCCTTTCGTTTGGATCACTGCAGGCAGCTCCGGCCGCGCGGACCGCTTCAGGCGCACCGATCTGTTCTATCAGCCTGATGACGCGGAAATGTGCGCGCCATGAGACACGGGATCATAAGCTTTCTCTGTCGATCTTTGCAGAGCCAGTGGCCGATCGCATCACCCCGGTCTCAAGTCAATGTTTGTGCACGGCCCTTCATACCATCCGCGCGCGATTTCAACTTCCTCCTCCCTTTGCCGTCTGAATTTTCACCCTCAGACCGGCAATTCAAAACAGGAGGAAGAATGCACCGTTTCATTAAAGCGCTGTTTCCGCGCGTCTCCGCGGACCAGGACGCTATCGCAATCGTCAACGAATTCCGCATCAGGTTCGCGGCCGCCAGCGATACGGAACTGATGGAAACCTGCCGTCATTCGCAGGACCACAACGAGGTTATCGCCGTCGCGGCCGTGATGGCACAGCGCGTTCTGGGACTGAGTATGTTCGACGTCCAGATACACGGCGCGCTGGCGCTTATCCGGGGCGTGATCGCCGAGATGCAGACCGGGGAGGGCAAGACGCTCGTGGCAGTCCCGGCTGTGTGTTGGTTTGCGAAAGCTGGACGCGGTGTTCATGTGATGACCGTCAACGATTATCTGGCGCGCCGGGATTCGCAATGGATGGGAGAAATCTACCGGCGTCTGGGATTTTCTGTGGGGTGCATCCAGCAGGGCATGTCCACTGTGGAACGCAAGCAGGCCTATGCGTGCGACATCACCTACACGACAGCCAACGAAGCCGGATTCGACTATCTGCGCGATCAGCTGGCGCTGATGCCGGAGGATCAGGTTCATCGGCCCTTTGAGGCCGCGCTGCTCGATGAAGCAGATTCGATTCTGATCGATGAAGCGCGCATCCCGCTGGTGATCGCCGGCGGGGAGACCGAAGAAGACAGCCTCGCGCATCGGGCGGACGCCGTGGTGAGGGGACTTCACGGGGGTCATGATTTCACTATTGGCGAGCATTTCCGTAATGTGGCTCTGACGGAGACCGGCGTTCGACACGCCGAGGTGGCCCTGGGCGTACCGAACCTCTATGTAGAGGAGAACCACGACCTGTTAACCGCAATACAGGATGCGCTGCACGCTCATGCGCTGCTGCGGCGCGATGTGGACTACATCATCAAGGATGGCGCTATTGAGTCGGTCGACGAATTTAAAGGGCGAATTGCGCAGGATCGCCGCTGGCCCGCGGGACTGCATACTGCCATTGAGGCCAAAGAGGGCGTTGCACTCAGAACTCAGGGCAGAATTCTGGGGTCCATTGCGCTGCAGAATCTGATTGCGCTATACCCCCTGGTCTGCGGAATGACCGGTACGGCTGCAACTCAGCGGGAGGAGCTGAAGCAGATCTATAACCTCGAAGTAGAAGTGATCCCGACCAATCGGCCAGTGATCAGAGCAGATCATCGGGATACGGTCTTTCGCACACGGCATGACAAGGAGGCTGCCCTGCTGAATGAGATCCGGCAGACGCATATGACTGGGCGGCCGGTGCTGATCGGGACCGCCAGCGTGAGCGAGTCGGAACGTCTGAGCGGTCTGCTGGCGGACACGCCCCATCAGGTGCTGAACGCGCGGCATGAGGAGTATGAGGCGGCACTGATTGCAGCGGCGGGGCAGCGCGGCGCGGTCACCATTTCGACCAACATGGCTGGCCGGGGTACCGATATCGCTCTGGGGGACGGCGTGGCGGAAGTCGGCGGGCTGCATGTCATCGGCACCAATCGTCATGAGAGCCGGCGTATCGACAATCAGCTGCGCGGCAGGGCCGGCCGTCAGGGCGATCCCGGCAGTTCGCGCTTTTTGGTTTCGCTGGAAGACGATCTTGTGGTCCGATTCGGTGAGGACATAGAACGTCTCGGGCACACGCCCGAATCCGTCCAAAGAATCTCTGAGGGGAAGAATCTTGAAATCCGGATATTTCTTAAGAAATACGAAGGTGCGATGGAGGGCCAGCGGCAGATGATCCAGCGCCACCGGCAGCAGGTGCTGACGGGCGGGGGACCGGAGTTCGAACGGGTAGTGGCTTTGCGGACCATTGACGATCTGTGGTCGGATCATCTGGCCGAAGCCACTGCGCTGAGGCAGGGGATTCAGTGGATCGCGTGGGGCGGGCGGGACCCGCTCTACGAATATTTGTCGCAGGTGGATCGAATGTTTGAGGTTTTGCTGGACGGCATGGAGGATGAGATCGCCACCGGTATTGAAGAGGGTCGCGAACAGGGCATCAATCCTATGGAGAGGGGTGCAACCTGGACGTATCTGACAACTGACAATCCTTTCGGCAGGCTGAGCGATCGTATCCGGAAGGGAATTGAGCGGAGAGGGGCCGGATGGCGGCACAGGAACTGAGCTGTGCGCTGCGCATCCGGCCGGGCTGCGGGGCAGGACCTATTTCAGGACGGTGATGAGCGTGGGAGCCGACGAAAAGGTTCCAAGTTGCACGACGACCGGCAGATCGCCGTTGGGAGCGCTGGATGGAATCTGGGCCATGATCTGGCAAACACCCGGATTTGAGGGAGAGAGCACTGCGGAAGACACGGGCGCCGCTGCACCACCGATCGTGACTGGTGGGAGGGTGGCCAGTGTAACAGTCTGTGAGGGTGTCTGGCCCGGTGTCAGTGCGGGGTTCGTCGGGCCGCAACCCGTCCCGTAAAACTGGACTGTTTCCCCGGGCGTCGCGGGGGAGGAAGTTGTGGCTGGCAGCAGGCCTGCTTTCCCGACGATGCTCCCATTGGCGTGCATGGCGAAAACGTACTTGCCGTCTAGCGTGAGCAGTTGTGGCGCATTTGCCTGTACGGTGATCGGCAACGGAGTCGTAAGGCCTGCACCGTTCTTAACCTGTACCTGGACCGTGGTTGAATTGGTATCGCTCGGCAGCAGAATATTGACCTGAGTGGGGCTCACGTAGCCGACATAAGCGCGGCGGGGAGCGCCGAAGGCCGTGAGGATCACACTCACCCCGTCGAGCGAGGTAGGCATTGCGCCGTCGACAAAATCACTGTCGGACCAGGATCGAGTAGTGACCCCGAGGTTTGATCCAAAGATTGCTACCCATGAGTTGGGTGCCACCGGGCCAGCTAAATAAGTTGCGGCGCTGAGGACGTTGCCTGCCGGCACCGATGGGGCTGCGGGCGTTACAGGATTCAACTGAATGCTGGACGTGTAGATAAGATCGCCGGTGAGATTGTTATCTCCGTTCGCCGCGTTGCCCGCCACGTAAAAGGTTACGGGACCCGCATTCGTGGCTGGAGGCGTCCAGTCGAACTGGAAGGTGACTCCGTTTTTAGTACCCTTACGGGTTCCCGCTGAGGTGTGCTGAATAAAGTTAACGCCGGTCGAACAGGGTTCCGGCGCGTTGTCTTCACAGATCACCTGAGTCAGATTGTCGACCGGAGTCAGCTTCCCAGCCTGGCCGTTCACCAGATCGCTGTTCAGGCGCGCGCTGAATTCGAATCCCCAGCGCTGTTGAGTGGGGTCGGAAACCTCGACGGAAATCCGTTGTTTCACCCCCGGGATGTAAACAGGTCCGCTGAGAAGCAGGATCTTGACGGCGCCCGTTCCGGAATTGAGCGTTCCGGTATGGCATGACGTGCAAGCTCTCGCATTGTCTCCGGGCGCGGCCGTGAGGCGGGCCACGGGCCCATAACTATGGGCAAAACCTTGTGAGGGGGCAATGGCCAGGATCGTAGCAGCCGTTAAAAAGAGAAGTGAAAATTTGGGCACAAGGAGAAGCTAACAGCTCTCGTCGGTCAAGTCTTCGCAGTCTTGTAAAAGTGTTGTGAATTCAGCCGAAAGGAATGAAAACGGCCGGGGATTAGTGTCCGCCGGCCGCTTTTTAAGGTGATTGAGTACGTAACGCTAACGAGTCCGATGGCTTTTGGCGTTAGACACCCGCTGATATTCCACCTCGGGCGGAGCGGCCGCCACGGCCGGTAGAGAGGCAAAAGTTGTATCGACCATCTGGATCATCGCGTAGGCCGGCATTTCTTCTGCTTGTTTTACGAATGACAGGCTCTTAAGCTCGATGTCGTAGTCGACCTGAACGAGATCGCCACCACGAATCTGATCGGACGCTATCAGGTTCGAGATCGGATGCACTAACGACCGGTCAATCGCTCTTTTCAGATGACGCGCACCGTACTTCAAGTCGGTTCCTTCTGTGAGGAGGAAGTTTTTCGCCGCCGCCGACAGGTTGAATACAAACGGCGTGGTATTCGCCGAATTGAAAATCCGCTGCTGCAGCATATTCAGCTCGATGTCGAGGATGCGATGCAGTTGTTCAGAACCAAGCGGTCTAAAGACGATAGTCTTATCGATTCGATTCATGAACTCCGGCGTAAACTTCCGGCGCGCCGCTTCGAGGCCTGCCCGCGAAACCTTGTCATTCAAGCTTTCATCCACGATGCCTTCTGACCGGTTCCGTTCGATTTCGGAGGTGGCAAAGCCCAGGTTGGGGCGCATAATGGAGTTCATCTCCGTGGCGCCGAGGTTGCTCGTCATGAAAATCATGGCCCGCGAGAAGTCGACCCTGCGGTTGTCGCCAAGCGTCAACGTGGCTTTGTCCAGAATGCCCAGCAACAGGTTCCAGAGCGAATCGCTCGCCTTTTCGATTTCGTCGAAAAGAACAAAACTGACCTTGAATTTGTCAGTGTGATACTGATTCAGCACTTCCTGGCTGAGCAGCGGGTGGGTCTCGCGATGTCCCAGGTAGCCAGGAGGCGAGCCGATCAGTTTTGCGATCTCGTGGCTGTGCTGAAACTCCGCGCAATCAATTTTGATAACCCCCCGTGGGTCGCCGAGTAAAGATTCGGCCGTCGCTTCAACCATCCGGGTTTTGCCGGTGCCGGTGGGTCCGAGGAAAAGAAAATTTCCGATGGGGCGGCCCGGACTGGTCATGCCGGCCAGGAACATCTGGTAAATGTTCACAACCTGGTCAATCGCTTCTTCCTGGCCGACAATTCGTTTGTGCAGATCGACACTCAGCCGCTCCGCATCGTGACCCGTCAGGGACGGATCCAGTTTCTTATTCAACGGGACCATGTTCGTTCTCCCCCACCCAGCGTTGCCTGAAAGCGTCGTTCTCACGTATGCCCCTTGATGCACGCGGCTGGCCAATGTCTTAAACTCCTTCTTTTCAACCTTTTTTTGGCGGCCTCGTGGGCCGAATCTCAACTCTGCTGACGGTTGTTCGTGATGGCATTTTCAATAAAGTCACCACCACCTCGGCTATATCGTCCGGTGCAATCTTCCAATTTGCGGCTGAATTACCGGCATCTCCGCCGAATGCCGTATCGACACTGCCAGGCATTACGCAGGAAACCCTGACACCATCGTCGCGATGATCGAGCATCATCGCCTCCGAAAAGCCGAGGAGTCCGAATTTCGATGCATTGTAGCCAGATCCACCAGCAAATGGGTTCTTTCCAGCCAGTGAACCGATGTTGATTATGTCTCCACCGCCACGCTGTTTGAATATCGGCAGAATCTCGTGGCAACAGTAGTACACCCCCGTGAGATTCAGTCCGATCATTTTGCCCCATTCGACCGGGCTAAGTTCGGCTACGGAACGGAAAGTTCCGACGCCCGCGTTGTTGACGAGGATTCCCGGGTCGCCAAAGCGGTCGCGGGCGGCCGAGATAAAGCTTTTCACCTGATCGATCTGCGACACATCAGCCACCGTGCCGAAGACCTCTCCGAGCGGTCCCAATTCGCGAACGGCCTTGTCCACCGTGCCGGATTTCGTTCCGCAGATCGCCACTTTTACGCCCTCCTCAAGCAAGCTTCTGGCGATGGCCAGTCCGATACCGCGTGTACCCCCGGTTACCAGGGCAATATTGTTACGAAGAGTATTCTTTGACGGATTGTTATTGGACATGCCATCATCCTAACCTCGACAGTTGTGAAACTGTGCCGTACCATGTGATTAAAGCGATGGATGCGACGGAATAAAGATGGATGAAACAGCAGTTCTGAGCTGGCGTGAAGTTATCGAAAAGCACCAGACCGCACTTGCTGAAGAGATTGCTGTGCGGCTCGACTCACAATTACAACGGGCTGTGCTGCATGCAATCGAAAGGGAGCGGGCCGTGGCGGAGGAGAATGTCACCCGAGCCCGAGCCGATGCCCGGGAAACGACGCTTCGGGCCACGGCAGAGAGTTTAAATCAGGCACTGCGGCGCCTTCGCCAGGCGGCGAACAGACCGGAAGCCCTGAGATTTTTGGCCGAGGGGACTGGGCCGTGGTCGACGCAAGTGGTGGTACTCGCGATTGAACACGACCGGGCGACGGTCACCGCGGCGCGCGGACTGAGTCTCCCTGTACCGGAATTGCCTGCTGCGTTCCCAATTGAAACAGCCCCGGCTTTGGCTGCGGTGTTTGAAAGCCGCGATCCTGTTACAAGTCTCGTATCGAATACTGAGATCTCACCTCTGCTGGCGTCGGCCTTTGGCGGTCCTGCCGAAAGAAAGGTCTATCTCTTCCCCGTTCTGGAGCGCGGAATGGCGACCGCGATCTTGGCTGCATGCGGTGAGACGGCGCCGGCTCCACTGGAATTGCTTTGCGAGGCGGCGGGGATGAGGCTGGATGGACTTGCCGCGGAGGCGGCGCCTACAGTTACGCCGCTGCCCAATCCGGTTCTGGTAAATATCGGGGGACAGGTAACTCCTCCGGCAGGCCCCGAGCGCCGCAAGTGGGATGAGCTCTCGCCGGACGATCAGCAGCTGCACCTGAAAGCGCAGCGGATGGCGCGGGTTCGTATCGCCGAAATCCGGCTGCAGCATGCGGACGGTCTGCGAAAAGGTGCGGCTGACGGTAATCTTTACGGTGCACTGTGCGTCCAGATTGATGCGGCACGAACAGAGTTTCTACAAGCCTTTCTTTCAAAGTCGCCGACCATGGTGGATTACCTGCATCTGGAGATTCTGCGCAGTCTGGCGCATGATAACGATCGTATTCTGGGAGAAAAATATCCTGGCCCGATGGTCTAGCCCGGGGGCTGGCGCACTGATGCTGGCCGCGTTCGCGTCTTTCGCATATTCCGCGGATCAGCCGGCACTGCGTCTCGGCCAGGGCGTAAATGCCTATAACGTTCACGACTTCGGAGCCGCGGCACAAGCTCTGCGTGGTTTAGAGAGCCAGTTGCCGTGGCTTTCGGATTATGTGATGTACTACCGAGCCTCCTCGGAGCTTTCGCTGGGCGACGCTGCGAGCGCGGCTCGCGATCTGGCCGTTTACCGTGCAAATCCCATAGCGTCATCACCTCTTGCCGGGAAGATCGTATGGCTGGGGGCGCGCGCCTTGCTCGACATGAAGCAACCGGCGTCCAACGGCAAAGCGCTCGAATTGCTTCAGACGAATTATAAGGATCTTTCGCAGCCGGAGGGCGATTTCGCGCTGGGATTGGCTTTCGAGGCGCTTGGGGAGAAATTGCAGGCAGCGCTGGCTTACGAGAAAGTCTATTACGGTTTTCCGAATACCCCGGCGGCAGCGCTATCTGCTCCGGCCATCGAACGTTTGCGTGCGGCGCTGGGCAAAGATTTCCCCACGGCCCCCTCGCGGCAACAACTGGAACGGTGCCAGAAATGGCTCGATGTGAAAGAGTTCTCAAAAGCGCGCGAGGAATACACGGCGCTCGCCGAGACTCTTCCGGAGCCCGAGCGAATGGACGCCCGCGTGGGCATCGGCGTCGCGGACTTTCTCTCCGGGGACAGCACTGCCGCGCTGCGTTACCTCAAAGCTCTTAAAATTCCACGCTCCGAAGCCAACGCCCGCAGGCTGTACTATCTGACCGAGGCGGCTCGCCGCGGCGCCGACGACATCGCCATGATGGATGCGGTCAGGCAGTTAAACGAGCGCTATAGTGAATCGCCCTGGCGCCTCAAGGCTCTTATTACGGCGGGCAACCGGTGGGTGGTCGGTAACGATCGCGATAAGTATGAGCCGTTGTTCAGGGCGGCGTCGGATGCCTTTCCATCGGATAGCGCTACCGCGTTCTGCCACTGGAAGATCACCTGGGATTCCTACATCGGCGATAAGGCGGATCGTTCGGACCTGCTGCGCGAACAAATCTTGCGCTATCCAACGGACTCCAGAGCGGGAACCGCGCTTTACTATCTTGGTCGTCTGGCGGAAAAAGATGGCAAATATGGAGAAGCGCGTTCTTATTACGACCGGCTGAGCGCGCAGTTTCCCCATTACTACTACGGAATGCTGGCGCGTGAGCGAATTGCGCAATCGAAGGCGTCTTCGGCAGTTCCGGATGAGGCAGCGACCACCTGGCTGAGCACCGTAGACTGGCCCCAGCATCGGGACTTCTCGGCGGTGGAACCAAATACCGCGACGCGTGCCCGTATCGATCGCGCTCGTCTACTTATGATGGCCGGTCTGCCCGACCTGGCGGACACCGAGCTGCGTTTCGGCGCCAAACTGGAGACCGAACAGCCCGCTCTGCTGGCCATGGAACTGGCGCGCAGTATGCCGTCGCCGTTTCAGGCGCTGAGGATCATGAAGAGTTTTATTGGCGATTATCTTTCGATTCCCTTCGACAATGCGCCGCTGAAGTTCTGGGAAATGCTTTTCCCACTGCCCTACAAAGATGAGGTTGTGAAGAGCGCGAAGGTTCACGATCTCGATCCTTATTCGGTAGCCGCGCTGATTCGGCAGGAAACGGAATTTAATCCCAGTGCGCACTCCGGCGCCAATGCCTATGGGCTTATGCAACTGATTCCGTCGACCGGACGAATGGTCGGAAGGCAGGCCGGAATCCCGGTTTCCGGGACCAGATCGTTGCTCGATCCATCGACCAATATTCAGCTCGGCACACAGTACTTGCGCGGGCAACTGAACAACTGGGATGGCAACTGGGTGCAGACGCTGGCGGCTTACAATGCAGGGCCAGGGCGCGTCCGCCAATGGCTGACCTGGGCCACCTTCCGCGAGCCGGCCGAGTTTGTGGAAACCATTCCTTTCAACGAGACTAAAGAATACGTGCAGGCGGTGCTGAGAAATGCCGAGATGTACAGGCTGGTTTACGGACAGAAGCACGTTGCGGCAGCGGTCCTGAAAGACGTGTCCGACGTACCGCCAGTGAACCTGTCAAGCCTGCCTGTGGCGGCGAGGACGCCGGGCGGCGGCAGGGTCGCGGTCAAAGCCACGAAGAAAACACCCGGCCGTAAGCGAGTGACGGCAACGTCAAGAGCGGCGACGTCGAAAAAGAGTGTAGCGGCGCGACGGACAGCTGCCCAAAAGAAGAAAACTCCCTCTTAGCAGTCAGATTTCGCGGCGGCCTTCCATGGCCTTCCACATGGTGACTTCGTCGGCGAACTCCAGATCGCTGCCGACCGGAACGCCCATGGCAATCCGCGTCACCCTCATCCCGAGTGGCTTCAGAAGCTTTGACAAATATACGGCCGTAGCCTCGCCTTCAACAGTGGGATTGGTCGCCACGATCACTTCTTCGACCGCCCCCCGACCGATGCGGTCAATCAGAGTCTTGAGCTTTAGCTGATCGGGCCCGATGCCCCGAAGAGGCGACAGCGCCCCACCCAGAACGTGATACAGGCCGTTAAACTGGCGAGTGACTTCAATGCCGATAATGTTGTTGGTGTCTTCCACTACGCAGACAACCGTCTGATCGCGATTCGGATCGGAGCAATACTGGCACAATTCCGAGGAGCTGATGTTATTGCAGATTCGGCATAACTGCAATTTGTCTTTGACATCCATGATGGCCTGCGCCAGTTGCTCGGCATCGTCCCGGCTGGCGCGCATGACATGGAAGGCGATGCGCTGCGCCGATTTCTGCCCGATGCCGGGAAGGCGCTTAAAGGCGGCGATCACCCGTTCCAGCGGCTCCGCGAAATCGGACACGCTTAAAATAATCCCGGGGGCAGGCCCATGCCACCGAGCATGCCGCTCATTTTCTGCTGCGATTCGCTGTCGATCTTCTTGATGGCTTCGTTGCAGGCTGCGAGCACCAAATCCTGCAGCATTTCGACGTCGCCAGCTACTTCCGGATCGATCTTCACGCCGAGCACGTTCTTCTGGCCATCCATTTTAACGGTGACCATTCCGCCGCCTGCCGACCCTTCCACCCTGATCGCGGCGACCTCGGCCTGCATACGCTCCTGCATCTGCTGGGCCTGCTTCATCATGGCCTGCATGTTTCCGGGCATCTTCATTTTGTTCAGGACTCCTTGAGATTGCGTACGGCTCGGACTTCGCCGCCGAATACTTCTCGAAAACGTTGAATTTCGGGATGTGCGAGAGCACGCCCGGTCACTTCATCCTCACGGGGCGCAGGTTTCGGCGCGGGTGCTGAAGAAGCTTTCACATCGCCAAAAACGACTTTGAACCGAAGCGTGGGATGCCCAAGGCGCTTGAGCGCCGTCAGGATTTCTTCACGGCCGAGGTCGAGCTGAAAAGATTTAGCTGTCGTGACAATGAGCTCATTGTTCACCAGACTCACTTCCGACTGGGCCATGGCATCCGCCGAGAACTGCAGCCCGCTTTCCGCCATTGCGGTCTGCAGCTTTGCCCGCCAGTCGTCATCGGCGGAAATTGGCGACGGAGGAGGAGGTGCCGCCTGGACAGGGGGGTGAGCAGAGGGCCTGGCTGCTGGCGCCGCTGCGACTGGCGCGGGCCTCGATGGCGGCTGCTGCGTTCCCAGGCCCGCGAGCGCGTCTTCGAGCGCAATCAATTTGCCCGCCTGAACCATCTTCAACAGGCCGATTTCCAGATGAAACCGCGGCTGCAGCGAATACTGCAGATCCCGAAACAGGTCGAGCGCCAACTGCGTATAACGCGTGAGATCTTCCTCACTGAAACCCGCAGCGATTCTGGTCATCTCCGCGCGTTCCGAAGGACTGGCTACGATCAGCGAAGAGTTGCCACCAGCAATCCGCGTCACCAGCAAATTACGGATATATCTGCAGAGTTCGCGCGCGAAGTGCTGCGGACTGCCGCCGTTGCGCTCGAGTTCATCCACCAGGCCGAGCATGGCAGCGCCGTCCTGATTCGAAAGCGCCGCCGACACTTGCGACATGGCATCGATGCCAAAGGCGCCCAGCAGAGTTCGGATCGCATCGGCGTTCAGCGTCTTTCCACAACAGGCGATGGCCTGATCGAGCGCCGAAAGCGAATCCCGAACCGACCCTTCGCCGGACTGGGCAATTACCGAAAGCGCTTCATCGTCGGTCTCAATGCCTTCGGCAATGCAGATCTCGCGCATTCGCCCGATCAGATCGTTAAAGTCCACCGATCGAAAACTAAAGTGCTGGCAGCGGGAGGCAATGGTGGCCGGGATCTTGTGCGTCTCCGTGGTGCAGAGAATGAAAACGGCCCACTCGGGCGGCTCTTCAATGGTCTTCAGCAGTGCGTTGAAGGCCTC
>JBDUBZ010000045.1:0-15213 GCA_040003745.1 Terriglobia bacterium | reverse complement strand
GTGAAGCCATCCCAGCCTGTCTCAAAGAAACATCTTGGATCCTGGTGGCGACCGTTCGTAGAGTCGGGCCTGATGGTTCCCGGCCAATCCGAAGTCAACGCCCAGGTGAGGCCGGAACACCGCGAATTTTCGCGCGCGGTACGCGCCATGAGCCGCGCCAGAATCTTCGCCGCGCCCTCGATCAGCAGCTTCGTCGATTATCTGAACGATAATCTGACCGGCAGCGAAACGTCTTCGCTTAACGGCACTTATTATTTCGGCCGGATGGACCACGCGGAGCTCGAGCGCCTGTATTCGAAGATCTGTTCCGCAAGCTGGATCAAAGCCTTTCTCTCGGCGAAGAATTCGAACTGGGAGCGCGACCACGCCGACCCGGCGCAGCCTCGCTACTTCACTTCTCTGGAAGTCTTTCGTGCGGCGCAGCGACTTGTAGCCGCAGCCGTCGAAGAGGAAGCTCCGCTCACTCTCGATCGCCTGCCGGCCCTGTGCGACGACATCCGGCCCGACGTCTTTTCCGCCGCCATGCGCGGGATCCTGCGCTATCTCCTTTTGTTCACCGCCCTCCGCGCCGAGGATATGGAGCCCATTGCCGGGCTCTGGCCGGGAGTCGCCGAAAGAGTCGCCAGCAAGCCACTTCCCCCGCCGCAGCCGGCACAGGTGCCGGAACCCTTCCTCGGCACGTTCCTGATGGATGACATGGTCGCCATCCTCGCCGCCAGCGCCGCCGAGCCACTGCGCGTGCGCAGCGGAGATATGCAGATCTTTGAGGCGGACCACAAGAACCTCGTGGCGGCTCTCGGCAGCATGCCCGAATGGATCGACAAGGCATTTCACATCGATGCCGACTACAGAATCCGAGCGGCCATCGATGCGCTTCTTTCCCTGCGGTTCATGGAACGCTCGGGAAAGCCCGGCTCCGCGTTCCGCTTCGTGGTTACCGAAACAGGTTCAGCCTGGCTCACCCTGGGGGCAAAGGATCGTCTGAAGTTTCTCTTCGATGAGATCCGCGCTCCTGCGCAGAGAATCGCACTTCTGCCCGGGTTCACATCCTACGGCACCCATTCCGGCGTTAAGAAGATCACGCCCGCCATTCTGGCCACTTACGCCGCGCTGCCCGTCGGCGCGTTTTACCGGCTGGGTGAATTTCTCGCCTACCAGGCGCGCTCGCGCGACGATCTCGACGAGATGATGAGCGACGACAGAAATTTTTCGCTGCTCGCCTCTCGCTCCTGGGGCAGTTCGCCCAACGATGAAGCGGAAGTCGCCTGGCAGAGCCTGCTCTCCGGTTTTTTGAAGCTGCGTCTCGTGCCGCTCGGAGGTGTCCAGCTCGGGGTCGAGCCCGGCACTAATTTCATCTGTTTCGCGGTCAGCGAAATCGGCCGCTATCTGCTCGGCGCCGCGAAGGATTTCGACCTGCCCGCCGGCGAAGACGCGCGCATCCTGATCCAGCCGAACTTCGACGTAGTCTTCCTCGCCCCGTCGCCGCGCCTCGAAGTGGAACTGTCGCGTTTTTGCGAGCGTAAAGGCCGCCACATTGGGACACTCTTCCGCATCACGAGGAGTTCAATCCTTGCCGCCGCCGCGTCCGGAATGAAACCCGAACAGGTGCTCGAAGTGCTTCGCCAATATTCGCCGGCGGAACTTCCTCCGAACGTCGTTTCCGAAATCGGGGGCTGGTTCCGGCGCTTCCGCGAGGTGGCGTTGCGCCCGGCCGTCGTTGTCCACTGCCCCGATGAGCAAACCGCCACCACCGTGATGGCCGCGCTGGGAAAGCTCGCCATCCGCCTTACGCCCACCGTGCTCGAGCTGCCCGATTCCAAAATTCCGCCCGCTACGGCGAAAAAGCTGCGCGAAGCCGGAATATTCGTCCGAACTAAGTAATGTTCGGCCCCCGGGCCGGTCTACCCTTGTGAATGCAACTGGCGATGGGGGTACAATCGATCTCCGGACTGCCCAATCCCGCGATGACGTCGTTTTCCGGGCCTGAAGCGCTGGAACGCGCCTTCGAATCCCACCATGCGCTCGTCTTTCGCGCCGCGTTCCGGGTGACAGGGAACGCTGCCGACGCCGAAGACGTGCTGCAAACGGTCTTCCTTCGTCTCGCCGGACGCGATGCGTCGGCGGAGGGCGTCGAAAATATCGAAGGTTATCTGCGGCGCGCGGCGGTGAATGCTTCGCTGAACCTCCTCGAGCAGCGCTCGCGCAAGAACGTTCCGCTCGAAAATGCGCCTGAACCCCATGCCCGGACAGATCAGCGCGATTTGCGAGAGGTGCTGCGCCTGGCGATGGCGAAACTGGGTGGGCGCACCGCGGAAATGTTTGCGTTGCGGTTTCTTGAAGGGCATTCGAACGGCGAGATTGCCGATATGTTCGGGGTCTCCACCCTGGTCGTGGCGGTCACGCTGCATCGCGCCCGCAAGCAGTTACAAAAGGAAATTAAAGTACTGGGAGGTCTGCGATGAATCTGGACCAACTATTGGGGCAAATCCGAAACACAGAGCCGAATGCCGGTGAAGTGGAGGCGGCTAAAGAGCGAGTGAAAGCGCGCCTCTTTCCGAAGGCGGAAGGCGTTACCGGCCCAGCTACGGGCGCCACCATTCGAAGCTGTGCGGATTTCAGGGTGTTGACGCCCGCTTATCTCGCCGGCACCCTTGACACGGGCCGCAAGCTGCTGTTTGAAGTGCATACACGGGAATGCGTCGCCTGCCGGAAAGCGCTTGAGAACGTCCGTTTTGGCGCTCGCGCTCCCCTTCCTTTCACGCCACGCAAGTCGAACCATCACTACGCAGGCTGGGCGATTGCGGCCTCCGCGCTGCTCGCCGCCGGTGGCGTTGGCTACTGGGGAATGAACCAATACCCCGCGCTCGCCGGTGGTCCGCGAGCCACTGTGGATGCCATCGATGGGGCTCTCTACAAAGTCACGGGCGCAAATCTGACGCCAGTGGCGCCTGGCGCCGAACTGGCCGAGAACGACGTTGTGCGGACCGCGAAAAACTCCACGGCGGTGCTGCACCTGAACGATGGATCGAGCGTCGAAATGGGCCAGCGGGCATCGATTTCCGTGACCCGCACCTTTACTGGATCCACCATTCACCTCGGGCTGGGCAGGATCATAGTCCAGGCCGCAAAGCAGCGCAAAGGTTCGCTGCAGGTCGCCACCGCCGATTGCAAAGTGTCCGTCAAAGGCACCGTCTTCGCCGTGGATGCCGGCACCAGGGGCTCGCGCGTTGCCGTTGTCGAGGGCACCGTCTGGGTGGATCACGGCGAAAAACACGATGTACTGCATCGCGGCGACGCTACCTCGACTGATCCCGATATGACCGCCAAGCCGATTCGCGAAGAATTCGAATGGAGCCGCAACTCCGCCGAATACATGTCGCTGCTCGGTGAATTCAGTGGGATCGGCCGCGCTATCGAGGCCATCCCCGCCCAGGATCTGCGTTACGAATCGCGTCTGCTCGCCTGGCTTCCCGCGGATATCGGAGCAATTGCCGCCATTCCCAACGTCGGTGGCACCATTGCGCAGGCAAACGCGATCTTCCATAGCCGCCTGCAACAGAGCCAGGTGCTCACGGACTGGTGGAATCACATCTCACCCGCGCAACGCAGCACCTTCGAAGCCACGGTGTTGCAGCTGCAGACAGCCGGCAGCTATATCGGAAATGAGATTGTGATTGCCGCCCCCGGCACTGGAAAATCGTCGCCGCTGATCCTGGCGCAGTTGGTAAAGCCAGGGCTCGAAGCGTTTCTCCGGTCCCAGCTTCCGGCCTCTTCTATTGACGGACACATGCGCTTCGATAACGGCTTGTTCGCCGCGGCGGCGGAATCGGCGGATCTGAATCGCCTGAGCCCCTCGGGAGCATTCCTGCAAACCGCGCTTTATCGGAAACTGGCCCCGCTCTACCAGCAGGGCGCAGGCTGGCTCTTCGCCGCCGACCTGCAGGTGATGAGCCCCAATAGCCAGGTCGCCGGGACGCGCTTCCTGATCGCGCAGAGCCGAACCGTTGCCGGCGTGACGGAGAACCGGGCGTCCGTCACCTTCAGTAAGGATCGCGAAGGAGTGGCCTCATGGCTCTCCGCGCCCGGGCCCATGGGGTCGCTCGACTTCATCTCGCCCGATGCCGGATTCGCCGTGTCCATGCTTCTGAAGAGCCCGGCCCGCATAGTCGATGACATCACGAAGATGATGCCTGTGCCCGATTCCGGCAGCGCCGTGGCCCACGAGAGCGAAGCTCTGAAAGCTGAGATGGCGAGTGCCTTCGGGGGCGAAGTAACCGTCGCTCTCGATGGCCCGCTCTTCCCCGTGCCCAGCTGGAAAATCGCAGCCGAGGTGTACTATCCCGACCGGCTGCAATCCGCCATCGCGAAGTTCGTCACCATGGTGAACGGCTCCGGTAATCGTGAAGCTACCGGTGAGTTGAAGCTGACTGAAGCCGACTCCGACGGCCGCCAGTTCTACACACTGAAGTTCGACAAGCTTCCCTGGGAAGCCCAATGGACCTTTATCGACGGCTACTGGCTCGTAGCTGCGAATCATGAGCTGCTGGTACGGTCGATTCAAAACCGCCAGACTGGCTTTTCGCTGGCGAAGTCGAACGCGTTCCGCGCTCAGCTGCCCCGAGACGCGACATTGAATTTCTCGGCCGTCGTGTATCACAATCTCGGCCCTGCGCTCAAAATGCTGAACATTTCGGATACGCCCGGCGTTGTCTGTTTCTGGGCTGCGCCGGACCAAATCGATATTGCGACTGTAGGAAACCTGGCCACCCTGAACTTTCAGGCCCTGCTGGGCATGCAGAACGCCGGGCCGCTGCAAATGCTGAAACTGGGGCAAGCGCATTGACCGCTGCAACAACTCATATCGAGCCGGTCATCCACCTCAAAGACCTGCGCGTGAACATCGGCAGGCGCGAGATCTTGAGAGGTCTCAATCTGGAACTGCGGGGCCGCACGGTAGGTCTGCTCGGCCCCAATGGCGCCGGCAAGAGCACGCTCATCAACACTTTGCTGGGCTTCTGGAAGCCGACTTCCGGCAGCGCGCACGTCTTCGGCTACGACGTTAAGACCCAGGCGCGGCACATCCGCGAGCTCATCGGCTACATGCCGGAAAACGATTCCTACATCGCCGACATGACGGCGATCACCTTTGTGCGGCTGGCGGCCGAACTCTCCGGCCTGCCTCAGGGGGCCGCCCTGGAGCGCGCTCATGAGTCGCTCTTTTACGTCGGCCTGGGGGAAGCCCGTTATCGCAAGCTGGGAGCGTTTTCTCTCGGTATGAAGCAGATGGCCAAGCTCGCTCAGGCCATCGTCCATGGGCCGAAGCTGGTGATTCTCGATGAGCCCACCAACGGTCTCGACCCTCAGGCGCGGGTCCGCATGATCAAGCTGATCCAGGAAATGCGCGCGCTCGGCACCATGCATATCGTGATCTGCTCGCACCTTCTGCGGGACATCGAAGAAACGTGCGAAGAGGCCGTGATCCTGAAGGCCGGGCAGGTGGTTCATTACTCGAATCTCGAAGAGGAGCGCGCCTCGAATCGCCGCTTCGTCGAAATCGAGACCGAAGGCGATGACGGAACCTTCGCCGATGCCATCGAGCGCCTGGGCTGTGCGTGCGCGGTCGGTCCGCAGGGCAGAATCAAAACCGTGCTGAGTGAAGGCATTGAAATTCGCGATCTCTACCGGCTTGCAGCGGACCGCGACATCCAGTTACGCCGCCTCAACTACAGGCGCGACAGCCTCGAAGATATTTTCATGACGGCGATGGAGAAATAAAGGATGGCCGTCTACAAGCGTACTTATCACTCTTACGCAGGCCCGCTGACCAACCCGCTCTGGCGCTTCCTGGTTCTGCAGCGCTTCGCCTTCAAGGCGGTCATGAAGTCGCGCTTCCTGCTCATCGGATACCTCGCCTGCTTCATAGCGCCCGTGCTGATCATATGTATGCTCTATCTGAACCAGAACGCCTCGATTCTGGCGATGGTAAAGCAGAAGCCCGGATTTCTGAACATCGACGGTCGCTATTTCTTCAACTTCCTTAACTTCCAGGCCGTGTGTGCCGGCCTTCTCACGGCCTTCGTCGGCCCTACGCTGGTCGCGCCCGACCTTGCCAACGGCGCGCTCCCCATGTACCTCAGCCGTTCTCTGTCGCGCGCCGAATACATTCTTGGCAAGGGCATGGTGCTGGGCGCCATCATTTCCTCCATCACGCTGGCGCCACTCCTGTTGATGTTCGCCGTCCAGAGTTCGCTCGTTGGCTACGCCTGGTTCATCGACAATTTTTATCTCTTCAATGCAATTGTGGTGGCGAGCCTTCTCGTAATGTCGGTCTTCATTCTTCTGGGACTGGCGATGTCTGCCTGGGTCCGCTGGAGAATCGTCGCGGGTGCTCTCGTGCTTGGATCCTTCGTGGCCGGCAAGGGCTTTGGGGCCGTGATCAACGGCGTGATGCGAACTGAAAAGGGTTACTATCTGGATCTGCAGCATCTGCTCTCGTCGGTGGGGGGTAGTCTGTTCCACAACGCCGCCGCCGACGAGCCGATTTCCGCCCTCGCGGCATTCATCACCCTGATGATTTTCTGCGTGGGTCTGCTGCTCCTGATCAACCGCAAGCTCCGCGTATGCGAGGCGGCCTGATGAACGAAATTCTGTTCGACAACGTCAGCAAATTCTATGGCGAGGTTCTGGGCGTCAACAAAATTCAGCTCTCTATCCCGCCGGGTGTAACGAGCCTGGTGGGGCCGAACGGCTCCGGCAAGACCACGCTGATGAATCTGATCGCGGGCCTTTTACGACCCACGCAAGGCCGTGTTGTAGTCTGCGGACTCCAGCCATCCGACCCCGAGAAATTCTTTCGCACCGTGGGCTACGCCACTCAATACGATGGCTTCCCGCGCGGTCTCACCGGCCTGCAGTTTGTCGAATGCTATCTGCGGTTATTCGGTTTCAGTCCCGCCGATACAACGCACATGGCATGGGAGGCGATCGACCGCGTGGGCCTTCGTGATGCCGCTCCCCGCAAGATCGCCGGCTACAGCAAAGGCATGCGGCAGCGCATCAAGCTTGCTCAGGCCATCGCGCATCGCCCCACTGTTCTGGTGCTCGATGAGCCGTTGAACGGACTCGATCCGCTCGCGCGCGCCGAAACCATCGCCCTGTTCCGCGAGCTGGGCAAAGAAGGCTCGCATGTTCTGATCTCGAGCCATATCCTGCATGAGGTCGATCTGATCTCCGACCAGGTCGTGATGATGAGCCAGGGTTATGTAGTCGCAGAGGGGCAGATCCGCGGCGTTCGCGATGAGATTCTCGATCAGCCTATGCAGATCCTGATTCGCTGCGATAAGCCCGGCTACCTGGCCGCGCGGCTGTTCCAGCAGGAAGAGGTTGTTGAGGCCAGGATACACGCCGATGGCGGCGGCCTGCTGGTGCGCACGCGCCGCGCCGAGAGCTTCTACAAACTCGTGAATCACATTGCACTCAACGGCGTGCAGATCGAATCGATCGCGCCTGCCGACGACGATGCGCAGTCCGTCTACGAATACCTGATCGGATCCGGGGAGAGCACCAAATGACGCTGTGGAGAAGGCAGATCCTTGCGATCATGCGCATCGATCTGGCCAAAACGTTCCTGTCGAGGCGGGGTCTCTGGATCTATTTTCTGGCGCTCGCGCCGGTGGTCCCCATGATGGGGCACTGGATGTTCGGCAACAAAGGCGATCATCAGCTGGGTGAAGACGTCCAGATCTTTGCCGGGATCTTCCAGTTCTACTATCTGCGTATCGCCATCTTCTTCGGCTGCGTAGGCATCTTCATGAACTTGTTTCGCGGCGAGATGCTCGATAAAAGCCTGCACTACTATCTGCTGGCGCCGGTGCGTCGCGAGGTTCTGCTGGCAGGAAAATTCCTTTCAGGCCTGACCGCGGCCATTGTGATCTTCTGCTCGTCGGTGGTGATTCAGTGGATCTCCCTGTTCGCGCACTTCCCGCCGGAACTGATGCGCTCTTTCATCTTTGCCGGTCCCGGCATGTCTCAGTTGCTTTCGTACATCGCCGCCGCGGCGCTCGCCTGCATCGGGTATGGCAGCGTCTTCCTCTGGGCCGGCGTGCGCTACCGCAACCCACTCATTCCCGCAGCCATCATTCTGGTGTGGGAAGGCATCAATGGAATTCTGCCGGCGCTGCTCAAGAAGCTCAGCATTATTTATTGGCTGAAATCGCTGTGCCCGGTCTCGCTTCCTTCGCCTGGCGGTAACGGGATCCTGAATCTGCTGGTCGTCGATATCGACCCGGCGCCTGCCGCCATTGCAACTATCAATCTGTTGCTGCTGGCCGCGTTCGTCCTGACCTGGGCGGCCATGCGTACTCGCAAAATTGAAATCAGCTACGGCGCCGAGTAGCCGCTATCGCGACCGCAGTGATCGTGCAAATTCGCCGCCATGCGCGAACTCGCCTTTGAAATCGTCGCGCAGCACTTGTAGCCGCGCGATGTAGGCATCCAGAGCCACGCCGACTTCCACGCGATTGGTTTCGAGAATGTCCTGCCACAGATCGTAAGAGCTCATCGCGAGCCGTGTCATATCGAGCAGACCGGGTCCGGCTATCCGGGCCGCGTCCGGCTTACGATCATGCAGCACGGAAGCGAGCGCCGTCGAAGCCAGTTGCGGCAGATGAGAACCCCATGCCACCAGCCGGTCATGCGCGGCCGCATCGAGAATCACCTCGCGGGCTCCAAAAAGCCCCAGCCATTGGCGAAATACACGCGCCACTGGATGCTCCGGAGCGTCAGTCAACACCCACGGGCGGCCCTGAAACAGATCCGCATCCGCCGCCGCCGCCCCTCGCTGTTCTTTTCCCGCCATCGGATGCCCGCCCAGAAACGCGCAGCGCGTGAGGCTCCGGGCCGCTTCCGCAACAATCGCCTGCTTGGTGCTTCCCGCATCCGTCACCAACGCATAGGGATTCACCCATGGATTCAGCTTTCCCAGTGTTTCAAGGATTCCGTGAATCGGCTGCGAGAGAAAGATCAGGTCCGCCATCCCTGCCGCTTCTTCGAGAGACGCCCCGTGATCGATGGCCCCCCGCGCCACAGCTTCGTCGATGCTGCGCGCCGAACTGACGCCAACAATCGCGCCCTGAAAGCCAGCCTTCCGCAGAGCCAGTCCAAAAGAGCCGCCGATCAGGCCCACGCCCGCGATGGCGACCGTTCGCATCAGATCGACCGTCCCACCGCTGCCGCGATCAATCGCAATTGCCCCATCAGTTCTGTGTACTGCGCCGGATAGAGCGACTGCGCCCCATCACTCAGCGCGTGATCGGGATCGTGATGCACTTCCATCAGCAAACCATCCGCGCCCGCGGCCACCGCCGCCCGCGCCATGGAAGGAACCAGGTCCCTGCGTCCCGTGCCGTGGGACGGATCCGCCACCACAGGCAGATGCGTCAGTTTCTGCAAAACGGGAATGGCCGAGACATCGAAGGTATTGCGCGTCGCCGTCTCAAACGTTCGAATGCCGCGCTCGCACAGTATCACTTCATAGTTCCCGCCCGAAAGGATGTATTCCGCCGAAAGCAGTAGTTCCTCAATAGTGCCGGAAATGCCGCGCTTGAGCAGCACGGGCTTGCGGATCTTCCCCAAGTCGCGCAGCAGATTGTAATTCTGCATATTCCGTGCGCCGATCTGCAGAATGTCCGAATACGCCGAGAGCAGCGGTATCTGCGGCGATTCCATCACTTCGCTGATCACCAGCAACCCGCGCCGGTCGGCCGCGCGGCGCATCAACTGCAGACCTTCTTCGCCCATGCCCTGAAAACTGTAGGGCGAAGACCGGGGCTTGAACGCGCCGCCGCGAATCACCCGTGCTCCGCCATCGGCCACAATGTCCGCCGCGCGTTCAATCTGATCGCGGCTCTCCACGCTGCAGGGGCCGGCCATCACCACTACCTGTCCGCCGCCGATTTCGACGTCGCCGATCTTCACCACCGTGCCCTGAGGCCGAAATCCGCGGCTCGCGAGCTTATAGGGCGAAATGATGCTGTGCGCTTCCTTCACGCCCACCATCAGCGCGTAAACGCCGATATCGAAATCGTCCCGTCCACCCACGCCCCCGAGCACCGTGTGGATCACGCCTGTCGAGCGGTGAACGTCGAATCCATCCTCTGTCAGGCGATGGATAACCCCCTCGATCTGCGCTTCCGTCGCGCCCTGCTGCATCACAACGAGCATTGCCGTTTAAGACCCCTTCTCTTTCTGTTCGGCTGGCGCTTCCATCCGATTCTTCTGTACCTTACGCATCTCATCGATAATGCGTTCGAAGATGCGCATTACTGCATCGTTCGGCAGCGGCCCGGCATTACCGGATATGACATTGTGGAACACCTGGTCCTCGCGCTTCGGCTCGTAAATAGCCATCTGCGCCTCGCGCTTTACACGACCGATTTCTTCCACAATACGGGTTCGCTCATTCAGGAATTCGAGGAGTCGCAGATCGATACTATCGATGCGTTCGCGGCACTTGCCCAGAGCGTTTAAAGGATCAACGGACATCGCCATTCAAAGATATCGCGGTCCTGGCCAGCGGAGCCGTCAGGCTGCGCATAAACGCTTCGAGCTGCGTCGAATCCTTTTCGATCTGCCGCACAATCGCGCTGCCCACCACCACCGCTTCCACCGCACCCGCCAGCGCATTGACGTGCTCCGGCCGGGAGATGCCGAAACCCATGGCGAGCGGCAGCTTTGTGATCGCGCGCATTCTTTTCACCAGCGGCAAGGCCGATTCCGCAATCGCATTCTGCTCCCCCGTAATGCCGGTGCGCGAGACCAGATAGACGAAACCGCTCGAATACTCCGCCACCAGGCGCAGGCGCTTCTCGGTACTTGTCGGAGCCGCCAGAAATACTGTGTCCAGCTCCGCCGCGCGCATCACGGTCACGTACTCGCGCGCCTCTTCTACACTGACATCGATCAGCAGACAGCCATCAATTCCCGCCGCTTTGGCGTCCCGCGCCAGCCGTTCGAAGCCATAGCGCAGCGCCGGATTCAGATACGTGAAGAGCAGCAGCGGAATTTCCGATGTCTTGCGAATCTCCGCCGCCATGCCGAGCACCTTCGCGACAGTCGTCCCGGCTCGCAGCGCGCGATCGCCGGCCTGCTGGATCACCGGCCCATCTCCGATGGGGTCCGAAAACGGCACGCCGAGTTCGATCAGATCCGCCCCGCCGCGCTCGAGCGCCGCCACCAGCGCCGGTGTCGCCGCCGGAGAAGGATCTCCCGCCGTTAGATACGCAATCATCCCGCACCGCTGTTCTTCCTTTAAGCGCTCGAACAGCTTTCCGATACGCGTCATGCCTGATCCATCTCACTCAGGTTTTCGCGATAGATATCGATATCCTTATCGCCGCGTCCGGAAAGATTGACAACAAAGATCTCTCCCGGATGCTGCGGACCGAGGCGAATCGCCGCAGCCACGGCGTGCGCCGATTCGAGCGCCGGGATGATGCCTTCCATGCGGCTCAGCGTCACCGCCGCCGCCACTGCGTCCGAGTCGGTGCAGGAGCAATATTCCGCGCGCCCGGTGTCGTGCAGCCAAGCGTGCTCGGGTCCTACCGATGCATAATCGAGACCCGCCGACACGGAATGCGTCAACGCGATCTGCCCATCGTCATCCTGCAAAAGATAACTGTGCGTGCCCTGCAAAACGCCCGGAGATCCGCCTGCAAACCGCGCGGCATGATCGCCCAGCTTATGGCTGCGCCCTCCGGCCTCCACGCCGATCAGCTTCACGCCCGCATCCGGAATAAAAGGGTGGAATATGCCGATAGCGTTGCTGCCGCCGCCCACGCACGCGATCACGGCTGAAGGCAGGCGCCCCTCCGCCGCCAGAATCTGCTCCCGCGCTTCGAGCCCGATCACGCGATGAAAATCCCGCACCATCGCGGGATAAGGATGAGCGCCCAGCGCGGACCCCAGCAGATAATGCGTATCCGAAACGTTCGTCACCCAGTCGCGCATCGCCTCGCTGATGGCGTCTTTGAGCGTGCGGCTGCCGTTCGTTACGGGCACGACGTTCGCGCCCAGCAATCGCATGCGGAAGACATTCAGCTTCTGTCGCCGCATGTCTTCCTCGCCCATGTAGACAGTGCAGTCGAAGCCGAACAGGGCGCAGACCGTCGCGGTGGCGACGCCATGCTGCCCCGCACCAGTCTCCGCGATGATTCTGCGCTTCCCCATGCGCCTCGCGAGCAGTGCCTGGCCCAGACAGTTATTGATTTTGTGCGCGCCCGTATGCAGCAGATCTTCACGCTTGATGTAGATCTTCGCGCCGCCGAAATGTTCGGAAAGCCTGCGCGCAAAATAGAGCGGCGTAGGCCGCCCCGCATAGTTCTTCAGAAGATCGTCAAGCTCAGCCTGGAACGCGGGGTCGAGCTTCGCTTCCCTGTAAGTGTGCTCGAGCTCGTCGAGCGGCGACATCAATACTTCGGGAACATAACGGCCGCCGTACGGCCCAAAATGGCCGCCGGCGTCGGGTTGAGAAGCAGTCATGAGCGAAGTGCCGCCTTAATAAACATTTTCATGCGATGGCGATCCTTGCGGCCAGGGGATGACTCCACGCCCGATGCCGTATCGACGCCCCACGGCTTGGTAGCCGCTACCGCTTTGGCGACATTTTCGGGCGTCAGACCACCGGCCAGGATAAGCGGCTTCGAAACGGAGCCGCAGACCGACCAATCGAAGGTTCGGCCGGATCCGGGCCCATCCATGAGTATTGCTTCCGCAGGATAGTCAGGCTGTGGAATCGACCTGAACGCCTTCCAGACCCGCAAGCTCCGCGGATGACGGTCCGGAGTTTCCGCGCCGTGAAGCTGCGCAATATCAAGCCCGAGTTGCGCGCCGATCTGTTCGATGATCTCAGGGGACTCGTCCACGAACACTCCCACCCTCCAGATGTCCTTCGGAATTTGGTCGATCCAGGGCGCAACATCGGCGGCAGCCACGGCTCGCGGGCTGGCCTTATACAAAACGAAGCCAATCGCCCGCGCTCCGGCCTCGACCGCATCCAGCGCATCATCCCGATTGGTAATACCGCAGATCTTGACGAACATCAGGCCACCAATTCCCGCAGAGCCTCGGTGGCATTGCCCGATTTCAACAAATGCTCTCCGACAAGAAACGCATCGAACCCTGCCGCCAGGAGGCGATGGATATCGTGGGCGCTGAAAATCCCGCTTTCACTGACCTTAACCACTTCCGGCGCAATCATCGGGGCAAGCTCAAGCGATACCTCAAGAGACACTTGGAAAGTATTCAAATCACGGTTGTTAATGCCAACGATATCCGCTCCCGAATGAAGCGCTGCCGCCAGTTCTGCCGCGTTATGCGCCTCCACCAGAACCGCCATGCCCAAATCCCGTGCGAGTTCGCGGAAGGCCCGCATTTCGGCCTCTTCCAGAATGGCCGCTATAAGCAGGATGGCATCCGCGCCCCCGGCAGCCGCTTCAACGACGTGGTATTCCGAAATAGTGAAATCCTTACGCAGAACCGGCAGCGTACATGCCGCGCGGGCACTCTGCAAATCCTCAAGCCTGCCCTGAAAAAAATCCCGATCCGTCAGGACCGACAAGGCCACCGCGCCACCCTCTTCGTACCTCGCCGCGAGTTCCGCAGGACGAAAATCCTCGATCAGCACGCCTTTGCTCGGCGAGGCCTTCTTGATTTCTGAAATAATAGCCGGCCGCTTCGAGCGCAGCGCGGCCGCGAAATCCCGCCGATCCCCGCGCGCCGCTTCAGCCTGACCCCGCAACTCCCTCATCGGAACCGTCGCGGTTCGCAGTTCTTCGCGCTTGCGGGACACAATCCGGCTCAGGATGTCGGGCGCTACTGGAGTCACGATTTCATGGTATCGTGACGTCCGCAAAAAGAAGCCGAATCCTCGAAGCCTTTCCGAGCATCAGGTGCGGAAGATGCCTACACCTTTTGAAAGTGCCCAGTTGCTTCTGACCCTGTACGATCAGCGTCGCGAGCCAGTCATGCGGAAAGCCCGTGATTTCATGCTTATGTTCGATCCGAGATCGCTCGAGGATATGCTCGCCGTTGTCGCGACCCCCGACGGAGCCTACGTTCGACAGGTCATGAGTTACTGGGACATGGCCGCGTCTTTGGTGGTGAACGGCGCCATTGATCGCAAAATGTTTCAGGACGCCAACGGTGAGTATCTTGCGGTCTACGGAAAGATTGAGCCCTTCATACCGCAGATGCGGGAAATGTTCCAGAATCCCAATTTCCTGAAGAACCTGGAGGACGTGGCGCTGAGCCTCCCCAACGCGCGCCAGACGATCGACTCCACCCGCGAGCGCATCCGGGGCATGATCGCCGCCCGGGCGAAAGCTTCTCAGGGCGCTACGGCTTAACCCAACCCTTCTCCCCGCACATCGATCCAGCCGGAGGCTGCAGTTACCTCCGGCTGGATGCCGGTGGGCCCGCTCTCTTTTAACGCTACGGCGTCCGTCGGGTAAATCGGAAGACGTCGGCATTGTTTCGAACCTGATCGAGTTCACCTTCTGAAAATCCAAAGCGCTCCCGAGCCAGCCGATATTCGCTGGCAAGGTCCGCCTCAAACACCCCAGGATCATCGGAATTCAGCGTAATCGGCACTCCGGCATCGAATAACTTTCGCAAGGGATGCGCGTCGAGCGACGCCACCGCTCCCGTCTTCACATTGCTCGTGATGCAGACCTCGAGCGCAATATTCTCTTCTCTCAGCCTTCGCATGAGATCGCGGTCGTCCACAGCCCGGATGCCGTGGCCAATTCTTTCGGCGCCGATCGCCAGCGCATCAATGATGGATTGCGCGCCATCCGTCTCCCCGGCATGCGCGGTCAGGCGCAATCCGCCATCCCTGGCATACTGGTAAGCCTCGCGGAACTCCAGCGCCGGACCCCGCAATTCATCCCCGCCGATTCCAAATGAGATGGCGCCATCGCCCACATACTTTGTCGCGAGGCGCGACACTTCCATGACATGGCCGGGCCCGAACTGCCGAATCGCGTCCAGGTTCCACCAGACCTCAACGCCTGTGGCCTCGCACGCTTCTTTTTGCGCCTGACGTATTTCCCGCCACACGGCATCGAAGTCGAATCCCCGCCAGAGGACCACGCCGGCGGCGAGCGTCACTTCCGCATATCCAATGCCCTGCCCGGCGAGCGATTCGATCATGCGGCG
>JBDUBZ010000343.1:0-4482 GCA_040003745.1 Terriglobia bacterium | reverse complement strand
TGGCATCCTGACCTGTATCCGCACGGGGAGTGAACGCCCCAGCCAGCGCATGGTGCTGCGTCCGCGCGAAGGCGCGGAATTGCTGGTGGAGGAGACGATCGCACCTTTACCGCGCGGCGGAGCAGTCTCCGGGGCGGTGGCGATTTTCCGGGATCTCAGCGAGAGCCTGAAACTGGAACAGGCACAGAAATTCGAGACGATTGGAGTGCTTGCGGGCGGAGTTGCGCACGATTTCAATAACCTGCTGGCCGTCATGATCGGCAATGCTTCCCTCGCGCTGCAGTTACTTGAAGAGGGCCGGCGCGAACGTAGGTTTCTCGACCAGGTGATAAAAAGCGGCGCGAAGGCGGCGGAGCTCACCGCCCAGCTGCTGGCCTATGCGGGCAAAAATGCATTGCGCAAAACGCCTGTGGACCTGGCGAAGGCCGTTTACGAAATGGTTGAGCTGATCGGCCCCACCATTCCTTACCGGATTGACATCCCCATAAACATTCCCGAAGACCTGCCGCCCATTGAGGGCGATGCCAGCCAGATACAGCAGATCGTGATGAATCTGGTGATCAATGCGTCTGAGGCGATTGGGGAGCAAACGGGAGTGATAGAAATCTCCGCCGGAACTCTTCCCCATGACGGATGGAACGGCAATCCCGTGAAAGTGTTTCTGCAGGTACGTGATACAGGGTCGGGCATGGATGCGGAGACGCGCCTGAAGGTCTTCGATCCCTTTTTTTCCACCAAATTTACGGGGCGCGGGCTCGGGCTCGCCGCCGTTGCAGGGATCGTCCATTCGCACGACGGAACAATCTCGGTGGAAAGCACGCCAGGAATTGGGAGCATCTTTCGGGTGGTTCTTCCCGCGGGAAGCGAAGCGGCGCGAGCTACGGCCGAGAGGCTCGACCCAACGAGATTGCAGGGTACCGAGACGATCCTCGTGGTGGACGATCTCGAGACCATCCGGACATTTGTGGGCAACGCCCTCGAAAATTGCGGTTATACCGTGTTGGCGGCGGAGAACGGGAAGGCTGCGCTGGAGCTTCTGGCCGAACGGCGCGAAATCGATCTGGTGCTTCTCGATCTTTCCATGCCGGTTATGACGGGAGCGCAGGCGGCGCCGCGCATCCGCAAGCTATACCCGGAAGTGGCAATTTGCATTATGACGGGATACAACGAAACGCTGGCCGGTGTGCAGTTCCCGGACGAAGAACTAGGCAGCCGCTTTCTGCAGAAACCTTTTTCGGCTAAAACACTGTCGGTGAAGATCCGCACCATTCTCGACGAGCCGGAGAGGCGGGCCAGGGCAGCGGCTGGTAAAACGGACCGGATGTAAACTCGGCAGCCGGGTTAGTGCGAAGGCTCGGCGGCCGGAGCCCCCGTTTCGACTCCCCGGCGGCGCCTTCCGGTCATCAGGTAGATATTTGCCCGCGGCTCAAAAAGCGGGTCGGCCGAGGCTTCTATCCCCTCCACCCGGGGAATGGGATCGAAGATGATTTGTCGCTGGGCGCCGGCGTTGTCAGGCGCAATTTCAGTCAGACGGATCTCACCGAGCACGATTTGCGAACGGGTTTCAGGCCAGCGGACGGTGGCGTCGTCGGTGGTATCGCCCGTGTCGGCCAGTTGAACGACGAGGCGGAACATCACGCCGCTTTTCGCGATCCGTTCCCGAATCTCATCGAAGAGGAAGTCCGGATTTTGAGCCGCAGCGTTTGCGTCGTCGATATACTCATTGCCCGCAGCAGGCAGAATTCTGTAACGCCCAAAGCGGCCGGCGCCAGCCACATCCGTGAATTTGAATGCGGATACGGCGAAAAAAGATTCGTTCGCGAAGCTCGCCGGTACCGGCTTCGCCGTCTGCACAAATTTCAAGGCCGCGGGATGCGCGCCCAGGAACTGCTCGATGGCGTTAGGGTGCGGCCCGGCGGGGTCGGTGGCGCCAAGAGCACTGAGGAAACCGAGGAATTCATCGGCGGTTCGCGCCGGAAAGTTGTCTACCGAGTGGGCAACTATGTCGGTATGAACGTGATCGGCAAGATGGAAGCGAACAGCGAGACCATGCGGCGCCGCCTCCGGGGCGCCGTCGGCGATGGCGGGGATGCCCGCGAAATCGGAGAAGCGCACCGTCACCGGAGTGGACGTGCTCTGCATGTGCGGCGCTCGGGTGAGCGAGGCGGCCGCGGCTGAGGGCTTGAATTCGCCTGTCAGCAGGATGCCCTTGGCGTGGGCGGGCCTGAAACCCGGATGAATTCCTCCGTTCACCTTATCGAATGCTTCGATGATGTTCCTGCCGAGGGTAAGCAGCTTTTCGTCTGTAGTCAGAGGCATAGGGTGTCCTTTTGTAATCGGAGTGATTTTATTTACGGTAGCAGCAACCGGCTCGGGCTATTCTGTACGGGTGAAATTTTCCGCTGCGCGGGTGACCGCCATGCTGCTCCCGCTCCAGATATGCCTTTGGAGCCAGACCGTCACCGTGGGAAATAGACCGGCGTCGCTTCTCGAATCGCGGCTGCGGCAGGCTCCACTGGATAACCACGCGCGCGGCGAAGCGATCTTCTCTTTATTCGCGGCCGCCGGTTGCGAGCCTGCCTATCTTGAGGCGCGCAAGATGAAACATGGGAAGTGGTCGAACATAGTCTGCACGCTGCCGGGTAAAGCCGATGAGGGCGCGGTTCCCGCGGAAATCGTGGTGGGGGCGCACTTCGACCATGTGAGTATCGGGGCGGGGATCATCGACAACTGGGGTGGCGCCGCGATGCTTCCGGCTCTCTTTGAAAG
This sequence comes from Terriglobia bacterium, assembly GCA_040003745.1. Taxonomy (GTDB): domain Bacteria; phylum Acidobacteriota; class Terriglobia; order Bryobacterales; family Bryobacteraceae; genus BOG-234. The sequence goes on along the minus strand of JBDUBZ010000343.1, from coordinate 1,713 downwards.
TCTGAAAATTCAGCCGCGGCGCCACACCTTCGTCTTTGTTGCCTTTGCCGAGGAAGAAACCGGTTTGAATGGCTCGAAAGATTTCGCGAAGTCGTTGTCGAAAGAAGAGCACAGTTCCATTCGGGCGATGGTCAACATCGATTCCGTAGGCGCCGGGACTACGGCGATCTGGGTGAGCCGCGCCGATAAAGACCTAACCGGCGCAGCGCTGGGTGTCGGCAAAGCTTTGAGCATCGCCGTCGACGGCGTGAATGTCGGTCCGGGCGGCGAAAGCGATTCGGCCTCGTTCCGGGACATCAAAATTCCCGTAATCGACTTTCATTCGCTGCATCAGGACACGATTCACATCATCCACAGCCGTGACGACAAGATGTCGGCCCTGAATATGGCCGCCTACGAGGACACGTTCCGGTTGATATCCACGTTCCTCGGATTTATCGATCAAAAACTGCCGTAGATTCCGCCTGGGGAAATCAGGGCTTCACGCCGCCAACGATGGTGCGGATGCGGAAAACGCTGGTGCTGGCCACCACATACAAGGTCTTGCCATCGTCGTCTCCCCACGCCAGATTGCCGACCCGTTCTGGTACCCGGATGGTTCCGAGGTGCTTTCCTTCCGGCGACAGAATCCAGACGCCTCCGGGACCGGAGCCCCAGAGATTGCCAAGGCGATCGACCTTGATTCCATCGGGCCCGCCGAGGCCCTTCTCCTTGGTGGCGTCGAACAAAACGCGGCCATCGGTAACGGAGCCATCGGGCTTGACTGTGTAGCGATACCATTTGACCGGATCGGAATTGCTGATATAAAGAATCTTTTCGTCAGGCGAAAAGGCGATGCCGTTCGGCCGCGGAAGGTCTTTGATCACCAGTTGCAACTTCTCGCGCGCCGGCGCTGCGCCGGGTTTCTGGTCGCGGGCGCCAGGGATCCGGTAGACCCCGTTGAACGATAGTTTTTTGTCGGGATCGGTGTCGCTCTGGGTCCGCAGTCCATAAGGAGGATCGGTGAAGTAGAGCGAGCCGTCCGACTTATAGACGAGGTCGTTTGGGCTGTTCAGCGGCTTTCCGTCAAACTGGTCGGCGAGAATTGTAATCTGCGCCTTCGGGTCGAGCGATTCCAGACGATAAATATCCCGCTGTGCGTGTCCGGCCACCGTCAACCTTCCTTTGGTGTCTACAGTCATCCCGTTCGAACCGGGCTCCGGGCCTCTGTATGGTGCGGCGCCCTTGTAGCCGCTGGGGTGGAGGAAAACGCTGGCCTTCTGTCCGGGTCGCCAGATGATGATGTTGTTGGCGGGGATCTCGGCGAACAGCAGTGATTTGTCATGACTCCAGACCGGGCCCTCGGTCCATTTGTCGAACCCGGAGGCGATCTGTTCCACCTTAACGTTGGGGTCGACCAGCTTGTCGACAGCAGGGTCGAGTCTCTGGACGGTCTGAGCTGCGCCAGTCTGGGCGAAGAAAAATAGGAATGCGAGGGTAAACTTGTGCACGTGGAGATTGTATACCCGCGGATCTCCTCTCTTGTTTCTAGTCACGCTGGCGCACCCCGGAGAGAAGGGCAACAGCGCCGCAAAAGCCTCTGCCCTGCAATGGGAGCGCCGTGGTGCAGCGCTGCATAGAGGATTGCAAGAAGGTCGGAATTATCCGCCATGACGATCCGGTTCCGGCTGCTTTCCAATGCTGCTTTCCAATGCTGCTTTCCAATGCGACTTG
>JBDUBZ010000342.1:0-4493 GCA_040003745.1 Terriglobia bacterium | reverse complement strand
ACGATGCGACAAAAGACTCGGCGCCTTCACGCTGAAGATCGGCGGCGAGCTTTTCATCGTCGACGCCGGCTTTAGCAAAAGCGGCGACGACTGTCTCGGCATCGCCTCCATCAACTGGCAGGATCCCATCCAGCGATCCGTGATCGGCGAATGCAAGGAGTGTCTTTTCGGGAATTGTGTTGATCGTATCCGGGGCGGCGAGCGCTTTGACGTAGAGGATATCGGATGCCGCGGGGTCTTTAGTGCCGGTACTTGCCCAGAGGAGGCGCTGCGGCTGAGCCCCGGCGCCCGCGGCCTTCAGCCATCGCTCCGAGGCAAGCAGTTCGCGGTAGGCTTTGTACGTGCGCTTCGCGATGGCAATCCCCAGGCTATTCCGAAGTTCCGCCGGGACTTTCCCCATCGTCGCTTTGTCCCAGCGGCTGATGAACATGGATGCTACTGAGCGCACCTTCGGATCAAGCCCGGCGGAGATTCGGCGTTCGATGCCGCGCAAGTACGCCTCGGCCGCGGCGACATATTGTGCGCTTGAAAACAGAAGCGTCACGTTCACAGGCACGCCCGCGAAGATGCTTTCCTCGATCGCGGCAATGCCTTCGGGGGTTCCCGGGATTTTGATAAAGAGATTGTGTCGATGTGCCTGAGCGCGGAGCTGAACGGCCGCTTTCACTGTGGCGGCGGAATCGTAGGCCAGTAAGGGCGATACTTCCAAAGATACCCAGCCGTCCACACCGCCCGTAGCGTCATAGACCGGACAGAAGAGATCGGCTGCCTCGGTCAGATCTTCAATCGCGAGATCGAAGAAGAGTGCTTCTCCCGACTTGCCTTCGCCCGTCTTCCGACGTATGGCATCGTCGTAGAAATTTGAATTTTTGACAGCCAGATCGAAGATTGAAGGATTCGACGTCAACCCTGTGACCGAAAAATCGTCGATGTAACGACGCAGCGTCCCGCTCGTCAGGAGACCGCGCGTGATGTTGTCAAGCCAAAGGCTCTGACCCAGGTCGTGAAGCTGCCGAGTTGGATTCACAGCTTTACTGTATGAGAAATGGCGTCAAAAGGATGTCAAAAAGAGGCGGGAGCGGGTCGAATTCGACGAGAACCGTGCTCGCGCAGCATCTCTCTGGCCTGCTTCCAGTCCGAGCCGTAATGGACTGGGAAGTGTGATTTCGTCCCAGAGGAACGGTGAGCGTGTGTGTACCGCCGCAGCCAGGGCGCCCCCCCCAGACGGCGAACGTCGGCTATTCAGTCCTGTTCATGTCTTCTCGTGTATCAAAAGCATAACGGCCCTGTGACCTGTCGGGCGTCTGAAGAACTGCATTGACCATGTCGACGAGCTTTTTCGGAACAAAAGGCTTTTGGATGAAAGCCCACCCGTAGTTCAGCACCAGCAGATCGCCACCGGCGTAGCCCGACATGAACATAACGCGGATTTCCGGTCGGACCTTCTTCATTGCATCGCCCAGGCCCGGTCCCGACATTTCAGGCATCTGCACGTCTGAAAGGAGTAGATCGATTTCTCCGGTATAACATGCGGCGACTTTCAGAGCCCCGGCTCCGCTGTTGGCCTGAAGAATATGAAAGTGCGCCCTCTCAAGAGTGGCGCTGACAACATTCAGGACTGACACCGTGTCGTCTACGACCAGTATTGTTTTCAATTCCAGCCCCGGAGATTGACAAGCGCCGCAAAAGCGACGGGGTCGAGACTGGCGCCGCCCACGAGAAAACCATCGATCTCAGGCTGTTCGCTGAGGTTCTGCGCGTTGTCCGCCTTGACGCTGCCGCCGTAAATGATTCGGAGTTTATTTGCCGCCTCCGCCCCGAACCGCGTCTGCGCCAGAGCACGAAGGAAGCGGTGGGCTGCCGCTGCGACTTGCGGGGTGGCGGTGGTGCCCTCGCCGATCGCCCAGAGGGGCTCGTACCCAATTACGATATCGGCAAATTGCTCGTCCGACAGGCCGGCGACGCCACCCCGAAACTGCTCCGTCAACTTCACTTCCACGTTCTTCCTGTCACGCTCGCCCACGCACAGGATCGGCGTAAGGCCAGCCTCAAGCGCGGCAACGGCTTTCTTCAAAACGGTCTGATTGGTTTCACCGAAATAATAACGCCGTTCGCTGTGTCCCACAATTACGTGGGAGCACCCGGACGCCTTGATCATGTCGCCGGAGACCTCACCGGTGAACGCTCCCTCCTTCTGCCAGTAGAGATTCTGGGCCCCAATCCGGACCCGCGTGCCGTCGGCGGCGGTAACGGCGTTCTTCACGTCGAGGAGTGGCGGGCAGATCACAATCTCGCAATTGCCGGAGGGTTCTATGGCAGGCAGAAAGTTTTCGAAGAAGCAGGTGGTCCCCATCGGGTTCTTGTGCATTTTCCAGTTAGCGGCGATAAGATGTGGACGCATTGGATTGTCAGACACTCAGGACCGGAATACGCGAACTCTGAATAACTCCGAAACCGTTGCCGTTGCCGCCGATATGGCTGCGGCCGGGAATGTGCCCAATGATGAGGACGTCAGCCTTCGTTTGCTCTGCCGCCCGGTTCAATAACTCCGCCACGTTACTGCCGCTGTCGATGACGACTGCGGCGTTTGTACCCAGGTCCTGTTGAAGTCTGGCGATATCTTCCGTGGCAAAACCGACATTCTGTGCCCTGAGCACGGGATCGGTATTGGTTCCCCCGGGGCCGAACCTTTCCACGCTGCCGGTGATGTGGATAAGAGTGAGCTTCGCACCTACCGCCGCCGCTATCCCGGCCGCCAGCAAAACGGTATGCCGGCTGTGCCCGTTCAACTCGACCGAACACAGCACATTGCGAATCGAAAACTCGGCCGGCCCGGCTTCTTCCAGGTGCGCGCCCGTCCAGACCGGGCACTGGATTTGGCGCAACACCTTTTTTGTTTCCCATCGGTGGCCCTGTGCCGACATGACTAACAGGTCAACCTTCAGGTTCCGCGCCGTCTCGATGACTTCGCGAGCGGAGTCGCCTCTGACTAACAGGCGCGTCACTGCGATTCCATCGAACTCCGGAAGGTAGGCGCGATCCAGATCGTTCTGAAGGTTTTGAACGACGGGAGCTTGAGAATCCTTCACTGTGATTTCGTGTCCGCTCTCGAGCCAGCCCGAAGGATAGCTGAACGCGTTCACGGCGTGAAGCAGGATTATCTCGGCATTAAGGCGGCGCGCGAGCCAAGCGACCTGGCCGATCATGTGGCGGGAAGTGTCAGTGAACGTAGCTGGGTTCTCGACCGCAACAAGAATCTTATGAATACTAACCATCGTGGCTCCTCTTTCGGCGTCAGGAATATCGCGCGTTTCACAGATAACCGTTTTTCTCCGTGCGTGCAGTTGCGGGCGGGGGTCCTTCCAGTCGAAGGAAAAAGCGGCCCTTTGTCCCTCCGCAGGCAATTCAACCCGTACGCGGGTTGCGTCACCGCTGAAAAAGGAAAGATTTGCCCCGTCTCCGCGTTGAAAAGCGCCCAATGGCAACGGGGAACCAATACCCATGCCAGGCGGCTTCGTTATGGGCGTTGCCATAGGATTTGACCGGCTTCGAGAGGAACAGCGGCACCGGAGAAACGGGGTATGACGCGAACGGTGTAGTCGCTATAGGGGCGCGCCGCAGGCGCCTGCGCGCCGTAAAGGCAGGCTTCCCCGGAGTTCAGGCGATTCATTTCCCACGTCAACGGAAGGTTGCCATCGATTCCGTCGGCATAAAGCTCGACTTGCAGGGCGTTGGGATCCAACTGGCCGTTGCAGACCTGAACCTCAAACGCATGATGGTCGCGATCGGTCTTCACTTTGACTTCGCCGATCCGCAACGTGCCCCAACCCTGTTCGAGCGCCTTCTGCCAGTCAACGACTCGTTTGCCCGCTGCGCCCTGGTCGGCTGCGCGCGCGCTGTATGCAGCCGCTGCAGGGATATAGTGCTTCTCCGTGTATTCGGTAACCGCCCGGCTCGCGGAAAACTGAGGGGTCAGCCGTGCCATGCTTTCGCGCATCCGCGCGACCCAGGCGATCGGGATCCCGTTCTCGTTGCGGTCATAAAATTCCGGGATCACCTCGTGTTCGAGCAGACTATATAGCTCTTCTGCTTCGGCAGCATCCCAGGCCTCGTCGGCTCCATGCTCCTGGCCGTCTCCCAGTGCCCACCCGACTTGCGGTGCATATGCTTCGGCCCACCAGCCATCCAGCACCGACAGATTGATGCCGCCGTTGACGAGCACCTTCATTCCACTTGTCCCGCACGCCTCCCACGGACGTCTCGGCGTATTGATCCAGACATCCACGCCCCGCACCAGGTGCTCCGTCAGCAGCATGTCGTAATCGCTGAGAAAGGTCAGGTGGGCACGCGCCCCGGGCTGGCGGATGAAACGCACCCATTTCTGGATCAGGGCCTGGCCTGCCTGATCCGCCGGATGTGCTTTCCCGGCGATGATGAGTTGTACGGGATGCTGCGGATTGGTCAAAATGCGAAGCAACCGCTCCGGATTCTGC
>JBDUBZ010000341.1:0-4518 GCA_040003745.1 Terriglobia bacterium | reverse complement strand
AAAGAACGGAGGCGGCATCAGCAGCAGAGCGTCGGCGCCCGCCGAGATGGCCTCGCCGGCGATCTGAACGGCGCCGGTCAGAGTAGTGTGCCCCACGCCGACAATCAGCGGTACGCGGGTTCGTTTTGCGGCCAGATAGATCATGCGCTGCCGGTCCGCTACGGAGCTTTTCAGGAACTCTCCGGTGGCGCCCATCAGGCACACGCCCGCCACGCCGCGGTCCGTCAGAAAATCAAGCAGGTCGAGCAGGGCGGGATAGTCGATGTCGAGCGTGCCCGGCCGGTTGGGCGTTACGGATGCGGCGAAGATTCCCGATAATTTCAGCTGCCGCGCCGCGCGTCCCATGAGCCAACGGTTAGCGTATCAGCCCTTCCGTATCAGCCCTTCCAGAACAGCTCCGCATCCGACCGGCGAACATAGTTTGCCTCAATGGACACGGGATCGTGCGGCACGGCGAGGCGCGCGATGGCGGCCGCAAGGGCACGGGGCGCAGTGACCACAGGCAGGTGTTCGAAGCGTGTTCCGGCCAGCGCCGGGCGGAACGGCTCGAAGTCGCTCGATACCCAGCTGAACTCGCGGTCCCCGATGAGCTCCAGGAGGCGGGGGAAGGGAAGCACGGTCTCCGGAATTAGGGCGTGGCCGGATTTGTCGAACAGGCCCGCATAAACCTCACCTCGCCTGGCATCGATGAGGGCGGCCCGCAAATCGCCCCGCCCGAAGCTTGCGACGGCTGCGAGATTCGAGACCGCCGCAGCCGGCTTACCGAGCACGTCGGCGAGTCCTTTCATAGCGGCCAGCCCGATGCGCACGCCCGTGAAGGAACCTGGCCCAGACGCTCCCGCAAACAGCTCGATATCGCGCAGCGTTACATGGTTGCGCGCCAGAAGCGCCTCAATCTGTGCAAACAGAATCCCGCTGAAGCCTTCGGTAGAGTGCAGCAGAATTTCTTCGCGCGTTCCCGTTCGGTCTGTCAAGGCAATGCTGCCGAACTCCGCCGTAGTGTCGACTGCCAGCGTCAGCATCACTGGGTCAGCGTGTAATTACGATCTAGGATATAGACTTTGCCCAAACCATTCAGAGCGTTCACGCGGACGTGCAGCGCCGCCGGGAATTCGGTGGCGATATTGGCGGGGATGTGGAACGTTCCCTCGGGTCCCGTGCCGATGACGCGATAGCCCCGGCCCGATACGGTTACTTCGCCGGTCCATTCATACATCATGTTCTGCAGCACCTTCGACTGCCGCTTGAGCTTAACGCTGAAGCGGGCGGGCTTGCCGAGGGAGATCGTATCTCCCGCCGGTTCGACGATCTCGAACGGCACTTTGTCCGGATTCCCCTCCGCATCCTGCAGCGCCAGCGGTGGGTCGCGCGAATCGAATTTATAACTCTTCAGCATCGACGCTTTCGTGCCCTCGCGCGAGATGTGCAGCACCCAGTCGTGCGAAGAATCGGGAGGCGCACCCTGGAAAACTTCACCCTTGCTCTTCTCTTTTACGCGAACCCGTTCGCCGTTGGCCGGGTTCATCCACTCCACTTCATACGTCTGCTTCTCGACGTTGACCGTGACGGGGCCAGGCTTTTCCACGTAGATGATGTATTCCACCCCTTCGAGTGCCAGGCCCCGTCCGTTCGTGACATCGAAGAAGGGCTCGAGTTCCCAGTGACGGGTGTCGGCCATGAAGTCGTACCAGGCCTTCATCGCCGCGGCGGATTGCTCATTGGGAACCAGCGTCGCTGGATACTGCCCGTTCATCGTCGAATTCCAAAGGCGGTGGCGGAAAGTATCGGTATCCGTCACACCGGCTCCGAAGTTGTTTACGGCGGGAAACTGGAACACCTGCTGCTCAGTGGCGCCGATCTGATCGTCGCCCGTTTGATAGGAGCGATAGCGCAGCCAGCCATCGTCGGCCAGGCCGCCAGAGGTGATCTCCGCGCGGGTGGAGCGGGTGTGTTTATAAGGATCGAGTTCACTGAGGTAGCCGGCGATTTCCTTGAGAAGATCGCGGGCGTTTTCATAAGATTCCCACGCTTCGACGCCCTGCCATGTGACATCGAAAGCGGCGAGGCGCGAGAGAGCATAGGTGAACCACTTCTGCCGGTCGCCGTGCGATGGCAGCAGCCGATTCATCAGATTGCCGGGGCCAAAGAAGGCGACGTCGATGATGATGCCTCGGTCATTGGCGTAGCGGATCTTTTCTTCGGCGGCGCGAAAGAACTCCGGTGAACGGAAATCCGCGCTGCTGTTTTCGTCGACCAGCGTGACCGCCATGTGGTTGAAATGCTGCGAGGCCCGTGTGTCGATCATGGCTTTCCAGCGAACTGAATCCATGTGGGCAAAGTCGGGTATAACACCACCCATCCAGAGGTGCGGCGTAAGAACGGTGCCTTCTACATTGGCGAAATGGTGTACGTTGGCGGCGCGCAGCCACCCTGTCTTCGCGTTCGAAGTAGCCGTAAACTGACCCACTTTGCCGTTAAAGGCGGGTGGGCCCGTAACGCGCCACGTATACTCACCGGCCTCGGCGGGAGCGAAGCGAATCACCCATTTCGTGCCGCCATCCCAGAAGGCATTCATGAGCGCGGTGTCGTGATGCGGCGACCGAAACTCGGCATGCAGGTCGAGCGGCTGGTCGCCATTGGCGCCTGGGACGTCGAACACCAGATCGCACGTCGCATAGCGTGGCGTCGGCGGACAGTTGGTCTGGGCCCGTGCAAACACGGCCAATGCCAGCAAAACACAGATCCGGGTTGTCACAAGTAAATTTTATCGCGGCGCTATTGAGCCCGGTACCAATCGCGGGCTATTGAGCCCGGTACCAATCAAGTGTCGCGCGCATGCCCTGCTCGAACGTGAACTGGGGCGCGTGCCCCAGATCGCGCACGGCCGCGGTAATGTCGGCCTGCGAATCGCGCACGTCGCCCGGACGGGACGGACCGTAAAGCGCCGGCAGTTCGATTCCTTCTATGTTCTGCAGCAGTGCCCACGCTTCGTTGAGCGTGATCCGGCCGCCGTTGCCGCCGTTGTAGACCTTACCCGATACGACAGCGGCTGGCGCCTGCGCGGCCTTCAGATTGAGCGCCACCACGTCGGTGACGTAGGTGAAATCGCGGGACGTCTCGCCATCCCCGAAAATGGTGGGCGCGCGTTGCTGCAGCACCGCGGTCATGAACAACGAGAGCACGCCCGAATAGGGGCTCGATGGATCCTGCCTGGGCCCATATACGTTGAAGTAACGCAGGCTGACCGTTTCGAGCCCAAAGCACCCGCTCCACACCGACATGTAGTATTCGCCCATGAGCTTTTGCGCGGCATAGGGAGACTTCGGAGCGGTGGGCATGGTCTCCACCTTCGGCAGCACCAGCGTATCTCCATAGGCCGACGAGGAAGCCGCGTAGATTACCCGGCGCACGCCTGCATCTTTCGCGGCCCGCAACACGTTGAAAGTGCCGTTGACGTTCACATCATGCGAGGGAATCGGCTCATGAATCGAGCGGGGAACGGAAGGAATGGCCGCCTCATGGAACACGATCTCGACGCCTTCCATCGCCTTGCGAAGAGCGTCGTAATCGCGGATATCGACGCGGTGAAAATCGACCGGGCCGCGCACGCCTTCGAGGTTTTTCTCGTGCCCCGTCAACAGGTTGTCAACCACAACGACGCGCTCCGCCCCGCTTTCGAGCAGCCCTCGCACCAGCGCGGAGCCGATGAACCCCGCGCCGCCGGTTACCAGACAGGCGCTCATTGCCGCGCCTCGCATTCCCGTTCTTTCAGATAAGCAATGCTCTCCGACGCGATTCGCTCGCCGCCGATTTCAAAGTCGAAGGCTTCAAGCGAGATCCAACCCGGATAATCGAGGCGATCAAGCGCGCGGAAGATGGTGGTGAAGTCGTAGTTCCCGGTGCCCGGGTGGCGTCCGTCCATCTCATTGACATGGATGTGGCGGATGAGGCTGTAGTAACGTTCGATGAGCTTGTCATGCGGCTCAGTCTCATCTTCGGAGTTGTGGCAGTCAAACATAGTTTTCACGGCAGGACTGTCGATTTCACGCACGACAGCGGCGGCTTCTTCAAGAGTATGCACGACATCGCTTTGCGAATACGGCAGAGCTTCCATCAGCACAGTAACACCGCGATCCGCGGCATGGGGCGCGATGCCGGCCAGGCCGTCGACGAAATTCTTCCTCGCCTCGGCAGCGCTGAGGCCGCCGGTGGAAGAGCGCTGCTTCGGCGAGCCAAAAACCATGACGCCATCCGGCCCAAGATCGGCGCACAGATCGACCAGGTTGCGGACATACTGCCAGCTCTGCTCGCGCAGGGCGCGGTCGGGCGTAGTCACGTGAATCGTTTTCGGGGTAACAAGAAGCCAGTGGAGCCCGACGAATTTAATTCCTTCCGCCGCCATGATGGCCTTGCATTCGCGGCGCTGAGCGGGGACGCATTCGAGCGGATCGGGCGCCAGAGTAAACGGCGCGATCTCAATGCCCTCATAACCGAAGCTCCGCATGAGCCGGCAGACCT
>JBDUBZ010000340.1:0-4542 GCA_040003745.1 Terriglobia bacterium | reverse complement strand
AGCGCCGAATCGCGGCAGATCAACAGGCCTTTAACCCGGCTGTCGTGAGATTTGGCGTCGTTCCACCACGCTTCAACCGCACTATGTCCGCGCTCGGAGTCCGTCTCGCCGATAACCGTGACATTGTGCCCGGATTGCCGAAGAGCCGCGGCTAAGATCCGAAAAGACGGGGTGCCCCCTCCATCGATAATGGCGACCGAAAAGGGATGCTCGAAGAAACCAAGTCGCTCACGGTGATAGTCGACCAGTTGAACCGCGTTTTTGGCTATTACGGGAGTATGGCGGCCGCTGATGGGGTCGTTGTGTACGCGATAGGAATATAAGCAGCGATCGGAATCGAGATGCTCAATTCGTCCCAGGGCGCTCAGCCTTAGCCAGTAATCGTAGTCTTCGGTGCCCAGGCGGGCGGCATCGTAGTCTCCCAGGATGCGCCCCATCTCCGCGCGGTACAGAAAACATGCGCCCACAAAATTGTCGTTAACGATGCTGAGTGTCCGAATGGTGCGCGGCAGACGAAGCTCATTAGTCGCTCCCGGGCGCTGGGCGGTGACCCTGTAGTCTGAATTGAACAAAGGCAGGCCATCGGCGCCGATCAGGTCCATATCGGCGTAAGTCATATCTACATCCGGGCGGCGGCGAAGGAATCCGACCAGAGTCTCGATCATGTCCGGGTTCATGACGTTGTCGGCTGAAGTCCAGGTAAAGAATTCGCCGGTGGCGAAGCGAAACCCCGCACTGAGCGTCTGCGGCAGTCCCTCGTGCGGCCGTCTCAGGACTCGTACGCGGGGATCGTCCCCAACTGCCTCACGAATGGGATCGATCAAGTCGGCTTCCGATCCATCGTCGATAATGATGAGCTCCAGATTTCGCCACGTCTGCCCGAGCACGCTCCGTATGGAGCCGACCAGGAGCCCGCTATGATTCCACACGGGCAGAACCACACTAACCTTCGGAGCATAGTCCGACAGAGGCAAAGGGGATTTCGCCAACGGAGCCCTGGGTATAAACACGGGGGGGCGGGATTGTGCCGCCGCCGGCGAACTGGCGGGCAGTCGCAGTACTGGGGGGCTCGGGACCAGTGCGGCAGCTTGGCCATTCGGAAACCACCGCCGGTAAAGCGGCAGGTACACGGGCCGCACTCGCTCACGCACATGTTGCGGTATGACATTTTGAAGGCCGTCCAGAGCCAGATGTGCGGCTCGCCGGAAGGGACCCATCGCCAAACGCCGCGCCCGATGTTCGTAGCCTCTCGAAGCGCTCCCCTCCCTCCCCTGCAGCCGGGCGATCTCCTCCTTCAAACCTTCGATTTGGACTGCCTGCTTCTGTGTCCACTCCGCAAGCTCGCGAATGTGGGTGGCTTGCTGGTCCGTCCAGCCTCGCAATTCGATCTGGGTGGCATCGGATTTCTGTGTGCGGGCTGCGGCTACCAGCCGCAGGGCGGCATGGGCGCTTTCGAGCGCCGCTTTCGTGGCGTCGGCCGATTGTTTCGTTTCAGCCAGAGACTTCTTAACATCTTGTGTCTCCGCTGCCCAACGAGCCGACTCGCGCTCGAATTCAGCTCGGAGCGCCTGCTCCCGCATTAAAATCGCTCGAAGAGGTTCAACCTCCGCCCGGCTCGCGGCAAGGTCGCTCTGTATGGCTTCGAGCTTCCTGGCCTGATTAAGAAGCCCCCGTTGGTGGTGTTCGAGTTCGCTTACCCGCGCTTCAGCCGCCGCGCCGGCCTTAGCCTGCGCTCTTATTGCCACGCTGTAGAGCCACGTCGCGTCGGTGGGCGAATGCGAAACCGGCGGGGCATCTGCAAGCAGCGCCTGAGCTATGTCCGCCGTCTGGGTCGCCCGCTCGCGCAAGCCTTCGCAGCGCAGCTTCAGAGCAGGGCGCAATTTTGCCCGGCTGTCGGCCAGCAACTCCAGGAGGCTGGCAAATCGATCCCCCGTTATCGAGCCAACCGGCAGCTCGAATTCCCTTAGACCAAGCTCGTCGGCAGCACTGGAGCCCTTTGGATCGTAGCTCAGTGAGAGTGCAGGCACGCCTGAACACGCGGCTAACAGTACGGCGTGAAGCCGCATACCAACCACCACATCGCACGATCCCAGGACTCCCCACGTTTCTTCCGGATCGAGAACCGCTTCGAGCACGTGGATTCTTCCCTGGAAAGTCATTTGCGCGGCGACTCTGCGGGCTATAAGGGTGTCGTTTTCCAGCACCGCCGGCTCCGCCTGCAGGGAAATAAAAACAAAGCGGGCTCCGGTTCGCGAAGACATCAGGTCCAGACCTTCCGCGAGTTGTCTGGTCCAGTAGTCCAGGTCCGCGCCGCGATCCCAGTAGCGTAAAGCCACTCCAATTACAGGCGCCTCTTCTTCAATTTGCGGGAAATACGCCCGAACCTGTGCCGGGCGGGTCTCGGGCGGTGTCGACGAAAAGACCGGATCCGCTGCAAGCACGATCCGGTCCGGATCTATGCCCAACTCCCGCAGAACAAGGGCGGACCCCGAGTCGCGAACGGTGATCGCCGCAGCCACGCTGGCTATGTAGCGAACCAGGTCCCGGCCGTGCTGGGAGAAGAGCGGCCCCACGCCCACGTTCCAGAGCAGCAGCGGCTTCTTCTGCAGCGAAGCTGCGAGGGCGACGGCCGCATGCAGGCCAATGCCCGCATTGGAAGATGTCAGGATCGCATCGGGAACCGCGCCGGCGTAGTCGTGAAACAGACCGCCGCCTCCGATCACCACCAGCCGCGAATGTTCTACCGCGCGCAGCATCGCGTCCGGATCGCGCCAGTGAATTGCCCGCACTCCGAAGCGCTCCGATGTCCAGGCCGGATGACCCGACATTACAGTTACTTTGCAATCGGTGATGCGATCCCGGAGCTGGCACAGAATCGCGGCCAGAATCAGTTCGTCCCCGGTATTCCCAAAACCGTAGTACCCGCAGATGAAAACGTCAGATTGCGACAGCATTTTCGGATTGTTTATCTTACGACGAAACAACTTGCCGCCGAATGCTCCCGGCTTCGGCGGAAGGGTGGAAGATGGCAGAATACAGGGATGGATAGTCCAGCTTCAGACCCCGGATTCGGCAGCGAACTCAGCTACTGGGATACTGAGCTTTCCCTTGAGGGAACCTATCCCGAAGCGATTCTGAATCGCTCGATACCGGAACGTATGGAGAAAGAATTCCCAGCGTATCTGGTGCCTCGTTTTGAGGAACTCCGGGGTGTCTTTGGCTCGATTCCCCGCGTACTCGATGTAGGCTCCGGACCTCTCTCTATGCTGTCTCATGGTCACAGAATGGGCATCTTCCAGTTGACGGCCGCCGATCCCCTGGCCACGGCTTACCGCGACCTTTTGAGGAAACACAACCACCCCGAGAACTGCGCTTTAGTGGAATGCAGCGGCGAGGACCTCGTGCGTTGCTTTGGGCCGGAGAGTTTCGAGATGGTCTGGATTCACAACGCCCTCGATCACTCGCAGGATCCGGCAAAGGTAATGCAGGCCATGACAGGGGTGCTTCGTACCGGCGGATATTTGGTGGTACAAGGCTGGACGCGGGAAGGCACTACCGAATTGTGGAACGGACTTCATCAGCACGATCTCTACCTGGACTCGACCAAACGCCTCATGTGCGAAACCCGAGGCAATCCCAGGGCCGTATGTTTGAGCGACGGCCTGCCCCTGGACGTTGTAGAGGCTTTCGAACCGACCGAAGTTCCGAAGATGTGGCTGAGGCTGATCTGCCGGAAACGTAAGCTCTTAAATGAAGTGAATTTAATCACAGTTTAAGGTCTCATTCATCTCCTCTCCGTTATCATTCTCAGTGACGACATAAAGTCGGATTCAAACCCAAGGAGATTCACCCCCATGAAAAAGTTCCTCGCACTCGCGATCGGCCTCGGCCTCGCCATCGGTACCGTTTCGTTCGCCCAGGACAAGATGGACGACAAAAAGACGGAAACCGGCAAGAAAAAGGGCAAAAGCAAGAAGAAGGCCGACAAGAAGACCGAAGACAAAAAAATGTAGTTTCCTGGGCTGGCACCCTGGGAATCCGGGGTGCTGGCCCAACGTTTACCTCTGGTTCCGCCCCTCCTCGCTGTCTTCACTCTCCTGCCTCTTCCTGTGTAATTGTTGACGTACTCCGCACATTCTAGTTAATCTCTAGTTGTGGATAGGGATTTAGTAGATTCCTCGCGATGAACATTTCCGTCAAGGGCGAATACGCCCTGCAGGCCATCTTCGACCTCGCATCCCGACCGCCCGACGAACCAGTCAAAATTGCTGAAATTGCTCGACGGCAGCAGATTCCCCAGAAATTTCTCGAATTGATACTCGCCAGCCTGAAGCAGGGCGGCTTTGTGCAATCGCGCCGCGGAGCCGAAGGCGGATACCTGCTGGCGAAGCGGCCGGAAACTATATCGGTGGGGGACGTTCTTCGCTATGTCGACGGGCGCCAGGCGGAGCGCTCGCGGGAGCGGCGTCAAAGCGATTCCCCTATGGCCGACCTGTGGCGCAAGGTCGATGTCGCTATCGATGCGGTGCTCGATACCGCTTC
>JBDUBZ010000044.1:0-15450 GCA_040003745.1 Terriglobia bacterium | reverse complement strand
GGACGGTTCGCTCGCAAGCAGCAGCATTACGAACAATGGCGCTCTCATTTTTAAGCGATTCTCGGAGTAAATCAAATTCATGAAGATTGTGGTGGCCATCAAGCAGGTCCCCGCGAGGGACAGCCTGCTCAAGGTGAACTCGTCCGGAACCTGGATTGAGACCAGTGACCTTTCGTGGGAGATTAATGAGCCCGATGCTTACGCACTGGAAGCCGGGCTGCAGTTGAAGGAGAGTGTCGGCGGCGAGGTCATCGTCCTTTGTGCGGGGCCTGAACGTGTGGGCCAGACCATTCGCGAGGCGCTGGCTAAAGGCGCGGATCGCGCCATCCATATCGAGACGGATGAGGATGCGACCAGCGGACTGCTGGCGGGTGCGATGACGGCGGCGCTGAAGACCGAATCGCCGGATCTGATTCTGACGGGGTTGCAATCGGACGATCTGGGTTATGGGCAGACTGGCGTTGTTATGGCGGAATTGATGGGCGTGCCGCACGCGACGATCATCATGAGCGTTGAGGCCGCCGGGAAGGGAATCAGGGTGAAGCGGGAGCTTGAGGACGGCTGGTTTCAGCATGTCGAAATGCCGCTGCCGGCGCTGCTCACCATTCAATCGGGCGCCGCGAAGCTTCGTTACGCAACGCTTATGGGGATCAAGAAAGCCAAGAGTAAAGAAGTGAAAAAAGTTTCGGCTGGGGAGTTGGGGACGGCTGCCGGGGGCTCCGGGAGTGTCCGGGTTGATCGCATCTACATCCCGGAGAAATCGAAGCGTTCCCAGATTTTCGACGGACCTCCGAAAGAAGCGGCGGCGAGCCTGGTGGAGAAGCTGCGGTTCGAGGCCAGAGTTCTATGAGCGGCGTCCTGGTAGTCCTCGAACAGCGCGACGGGAAACTGCATCACACGGCTCTTGAGGCGCTCGCGGCCGCGCAACAGTTCGCCAAAGAACTGGAGTTGCCGGTTTTCGCGGTGGTTTTAGGTGCGAAAGTGGATGGCCTCGCGGGCTATCAGCTCGACAAGGTTCATGTCATTGAGCACGAGCTGCTGAAGGACTATACGCCGGACGGTTATACTCTCGCGCTGAAGCAGCTCATTGTGAAGCACCGGCCGCAGTATGTGGTCTTCCCGCACACCTATCAGGTGCGCGATTACGCTCCGAAACTGGCCACTGCACTCGACCGCATCCTGGTGAGCGATGTTATTGCGCATCGGGTGGAGAACGGCGCGCCCGTGTTCGTGCGGCAGTTGTTCCAGGGCAAGATCAATGCCGATATCGGGTTTGATGGGCCGGCTCCGAATTTTGTATCGATTCAAGCGGGCGCGTTTCGCGCAGAGAACGTGCAGGCTGGTTCAGCCCCGGTGGAGAATTTCACGGTCGAGCTGCAGCCGGAACAGATCCGCACGAAGCCACTGGAACTCTTCAGAGAATCCTCGCGAGCCGTGGATTTGGGAGCGGCGGAGATTATCGTGTCAGTGGGACGGGGTATCAAGGAAGCCGAGAACATCGCGATTGTCGAGAAGCTGGCAGTGGCCCTGGGCGCGGAGATGGCGGCGTCCCGGCCCATCTGCGACAACGGCTGGATGCCGATGGAACGGCAGGTCGGGAGCTCTGGTCAAACGGTGGCGCCGAAGTTATACGTGGCCGTAGGGATTTCGGGCGCGATTCAGCATATGGTCGGGATGAAGGGCTCGAAGACCATTGTGGCGATCAACAAAGATCCGGACGCGCCGATTTTTGAAATCGCCGATTACGGAATTGTGGGGGATTTGTTTCAGGTGGTGCCGGCGCTGGTGGAAGAACTCGGGAAGAAGTAAGGGTGATGCGCGGCTAACGTCGCTTGAGAGGCAGGCCTCTATGAGCGGTTCGCTGCTATCCTCATCAATCGTGCCGTTGTTTAGGCAAAGGGCACAACTCCTCCAGCCGTGAAATCAGAGACACCATCCGCCGAGCGCTTGATGGAGCCGGTTCAGACTCCTGTCACGGGGTCCGTGCGCCTTCCAGGCTCGAAGAGCATCACCAACCGGGCGCTTCCGCTGGCAGCCCTTTCTGAAGGACACACGCTGCTGACCGGTGCGCTCTTCGCGGAAGACACGCTGCATATGATTGCGTGCCTGCGGGCGCTGGGAATCGCAGTCGTTGAGGACGCCGCGAACAAAACGATCCACATTGCGGGCTGCGCTGGCGTGATCCCGGCGACCGAGGCGGACCTGTTCGTCGGGAACTCAGGAACCACGGCCCGCTTCCTGCTTTCCGCAATCTGTCTCGGGCACGGGACCTACCGCATGGACGGCGTTCCCCGCATGCGTCAGCGCCCCATGCGGGAGTTGGTGGAGGCGCTGCGGGCGCTGGGCGCGGATATCGCGGGCGACGCAATGCCGCTGACCGTGCAGGCGCGCGGTCTTGCGGGTGGACAGGTGAGAATCGCCGGCGCCGAGAGCAGCCAGTTTCTCTCAGGACTTCTGATGGCATGTCCGCTCGCCTCGGGAAACGAAACCGCGATCGGGATCGACGGACCGCTGTTCTCCGACACCTATGTCTCGCTCACGCTCTCTGCAATCCGGGCGTTTGGCGGGGTGGTTCACGCAACGAAGAGCCTCGACCGTTTCACAATTCCGGCATCCCAGAGCTATCGTTCACCGGGAACGTTCGCCATTGAGCCCGACGCGTCCGCGGCATCCTACTTCTTCGCCGCCGCCGCGCTCACCCGGGGCTGCGTTCGCGTGCTCGGCCTCACGCGGCAATCAACCCAGGGGGATATCGGGTTCGTCGATCTGCTGGAACAGATGGGCTGCAACGTTGAATCCGGAGCCGACTATGTCGAGGTCACGGGTCCGGCGCAGTTGCGCGGCATCACGTGCGACATGAACACCATTTCCGATACCGTGATGACGCTGGCGGTGCTCGCTCCGTTTGCCGACGGGCCAACGCACATTCACAATGTGGAACACATCCGGTTCAAAGAAACGGACCGATTGGCCGCCATCACGGAAGATCTGCGAAGGGTTGGCGTGCAGGTTGACGAGCGGCAGGACGGCCTGACCATCTATCCGTGCCATGCTCCGCAGCCCGCCGCAATCGAGACTTTCGACGATCACCGGATGGCCATGTCGTTCGCGATTATGGGACTTCGCGCGCGCGGCATTCGAATTCAAAACCCCGCTTGCGTGGCGAAAACCTTTCCGGAGTACTTCGAGGTTCTGGATGCTCTGGTGAACAGGTCGCCAATCGGATGACTCGTCCGCTTATCCGGGCTGTGTAGGCGAACAGACGAAGAGCAAGCTTTCACCGGCAAAGTTCAGAACGTGGTATCCGAACAACGATACGGCTGGATTCAGTTTCGAACTCACATTGGCGATGAACTGATTCCGGTTATAGCGCCAATCGGAAGTGTTTAGAAAAGTGGGCCCGCTGGTGGGCGGAACTGATTTCATCCCCTTGAAAACGGCATTTTTTTAAGGCCATGTTAACCTGAAAGCCGTGAATCGCCTCTACGATATAGACCCCGGCGCCGACTCGCCCGAGATCGTCCGGATGATCGTCGAGATCCCTCAGCACTCCGCCAATAAATACGAGTACGACGGCAATCTCGGGGTCTTCCGTCTGGATCGCGCGCTCTACAGTCCGCTTCATTACCCTGGCGATTACGGCTTCATCCCCGGCACACTCGCCGAAGATAGCGATCCTCTCGACTGCCTGGTTCTGGTTCAACAGCCCAGCTTTCCTGGCGTTCTCATCGAAGTTCGACCGGTGGGAGTGCTGAACATGGTCGACAGCGACGAGCACGATCAGAAAATTCTCGCCGTCCCTACGCGTAATCCCCGGTATGACCAGATCCACACCATGGATCAGATCTTTTCCCACGTCCGACGCGAGATCGAGCACTTCTTCTCGATTTACAAGGAACTTGAAGGCAAAGTCACTACCATGGAAGGCTGGGGCGGGCCGCGCGAGGCCCGTAAAGCGATCACCGACTGCCGGCAGCGCTACCTCGACCTGAAAAAGGCCTCGGAAGTCGCCGCTCCGGCCAACCCTTAATCGTTCAGTACCAGGTTTTTGAGAGAAGTAGATTTGGTGGACGAAAAGGGATTCGAACCCTCGACCCCCGCATTGCGAACGCGGTGCTCTCCCAACTGAGCTATTCGCCCACTCTCAGTGGAACAATTACAATATAACAGATGCCGCCCCCCTCACCTCTGGAGTCTGCCGTCGACCCCGTACTTGTTGATAAAATGCGCCAGGAGTGGGATGAGCGCGCACGCGAAAACGCCCGACATTACGTCGCCACGGCTCAGACCGAGTGGACCGACGAAGAATACTTCGCCTCCGGCCGGGAGAACGTCTGCCGCGAGATTCTGACCGATATGGGCAACGTCTGTCAGGGAAAAGATCCCAAACAGATGAAAGTCCTGGAGATTGGCTGCGGCACCGGCCGCGTTACCCACGCGTTATCTGAAGTCTTTGGCGAAGTCTATGGCGTCGACATCAGCGGCGAAATGATCGACCGGGCGCGAGAGGCGTTGCGTGACCGCCCGAACGCCCATGTTTTCCGCAACAGTGGCGCCGACCTCCAGGTACTCGGCGACATTCAGTTCGATTTCGCTTTTTCCTATATCGTTTTCCAGCATATTCCCAGCCGCGAAGTCATTTACAGCTATACGCGCGAGGTTCACCGCCTGCTTCGTCCTGGCGGCCTGTTCAAGCTGCAGGTACAGGGCGATGCGACTCTCCTTACGTCGGCCGAAGATACCTGGCTGGGCGTGCCTTTTTCCGACGCCGATGCTGTAGAAATGGCGGAAGCCTGTGGGTTTGAGCCGCGCTATCGGCACGGCGCCGGTTCACAGTACTTCTGGCTTTGGTTTTTCCGCCGGCAAGGGGCCTAAGACCCGTTATTTTCCGCCCGGCGCGTCGCCCAGTATTTCCTCATACGCTCGGAAACTTCCTTCCTTGCAGCGGGATCCATCGATCTCCGACCCTGGGCCTTCTTTGGCGCAGCACGGACTGTCTTGCCCTCCATACCCTCGAGCGATTCGATGATTCGAACAACCCGAACCCGCTCGGCGACGAGCTCGGTAATAATTCGGTACAAATCCATAGGCGTTCTTATTCCGTCTTATACATACAGAATTATCGAACGAAAAGGGGAAAACGCGGTACGAAATGATACCCATAGTACCGACCCACTAAATATGCGATCAGGCCTAGTACCGCAATCACGATAATGAGCCCTTTAAAGAATGTGCCCCAGGGGAAGCGGCGTTTTTCACGGTGCAGGACGAGAATATAGCTCGCGAAAATCCCTACGTAGAACAGGATGATCATCGGAGTTGCGAACAGCGTCAGGTTGAAAACGTCGCCTGTTGGCGTCACGACCGCAGCCAGGACAACAATTGCAAGGATCGCGTACCGGCTGTGCGCGATCAGGAATTTCGGGCTGGCCACGTGGATGAGTGTGAGCAGAAAAATCAGCACCGGAATCTCGAAAACCACTCCGACCCCGAGCATCACCTCAACGAAAAGATCGTAATATTCGGTAACGTTGACCGCTGGGTCCACTCCCTGCCCGATCCCGAGGCCCATCAGGAATTCCAGGCCGAAGCGGAAAACGACGAAGTAGGCGAAAAATCCCCCGAGAAGAAACAGTCCGGCGCTCGAAAGCACGAACGGAGTGGCCCACCGCTTTTCCTTTTTATACAGACCGGGGGAGATAAAGGCCCAGACCTGGTAAAGGATCCAGGGCGACGAGATGAATACCGAGCAGAGCAGCGGCAGTTTCATCCACGTGATCTGGAAAACGTCCATCGGCGAAATCAGCTTGAACGTCGGCGGGTTCACGTGCAAATGCTTCAAGGCATCAATGCCAGGAGAGACCACGATCAGCCAGAGCTGCGAGCTGAACGTCAGGCTCAGAATGAACGCTACCGCAACTCCGCCTAAAGCCAGCAGAAGACGCTTGCGAAGCTCCTCCAGATGCTCCATAAAGCTCATCCGCGCCATGCCGTCTTCGTCGTCTTGTTCCGTAGCCGGAGGATCGGGGGGCGCAGGCGGGCTGCCCGACCCGCCTGGGGACGGAGCCTCGGTGTGCCCCGACCATGCATCGCCATACGACCGCGTTTCCTGGTACTCAGTCGTGGTTTCGGGGGAGGAAGTCAGCACTTCGCCGCTGACATGCTCTGTCGGCGGCTCATGCTGAGTTGGCACAGAATCGGCTGAAGGAGTCTCAGCTCCCCTGGGTTCGTCGGGAATTTCCATCGGTATCTAGCGTTAAACCGGCTTCTCGGTGGCCGGTCCAGGCGCTTCATGCGAAGCCGCCGGATGACCGGGTTCTGAATGTCCGCCCGCCCCCGGATCGAATGAAACCGGAGCATATTCGGTATGCCCCTGGTCCAGATGACCGTTTGCGATTGAACCGGCCGCCGCTTCAATCTGAAGCGGAGCAGCCGTTACTCCAGCGCCCTCAATTGCGGATGCACCGGTGATAGAAGTGTTGGTTACGGTGGAATCGTGCGAGCCGTCGTAATAAGACGAGTCGTACTGGGAATAATCGTAGTTGTAGCTATCGGAGTGATAGCTGGTCGAAGTCAACTCTTTAATTCCGGTTTCCCGCTCCAGGTTTGCCATTTCGCGATCGAAAGTGGATTTCAGATCACTTTGCGCGCGGCGGAATTGCGCCATCGCCTTCCCGAACGTCCTGCCAAGCTCGGGCAACTTTTTTGGCCCGAACATCAACAGCGCCAGGATGAAGATGAAGACGAGTTCCTGTGTACCCAGCGGACCCATGAAAGGAATGCCTCCATCCCTAGTGTAAGCCAGACCCCGGATTTGTAAGCCCAGACCCCGGGCCGCATTGTGTGCCAGACACCAGGAAGATGGCCGCTACTTAGTGCTGAGTGGCTTATATCCGGCGGCTGCCATCAGGGAAAGGGCGTGATCCCGCCTCTCGTGCGGCACGTAGAAAAAGGCGCCGACACGCGTGCGCCGGAATACCACTCCTGCCTGATACTCCTCCGCTTCCACTGCGTAATCGATGCCACCCGCGGTGAGGATCGATTCGAGCCGTGTTGCATCCGGCAAACGTCCGGCGATGTAAATGAGCTCGGCTTTCCGGCCTTCGAAGCAGTCGCTTTCCAGTTTCATCTGCCGCGGACGGTAGGCAGAATGACAACCATCCCACCCTCGACACCAAGCACCGGTGGCAGGGCCTGCCGCTGTTCCCAGCGCTGCGGGCGCAGCACGCGCAGAACCGCGATCTCGTCGCACGCGCTGAACTTCGGGCACCGCAGACAGTCTTTCCACGCCTTGAGCGGGAGCTCGCCGCGCTCTACTTCATTGAAACCGACCTTGCCGAAAAATCGCGGCACGTAGGTGAACGCGAAGACCGCATCCAGACCGTACATTTTGGCCTCGTACACCAGCGCCTCAACGATCAGCCGCCCGATGCCGTGTGTTTTATGGCTTTCTGCCACGGCCAGCGACCGAACCTCACCAATGGCAGGCGAATAGAAGTGCAGCGCGCCGCATCCCGCCAGCCGCTTGCCATCGTATGCCACCGAGAAGTCGCGCATGTTTTCCGACAACTCAAACTCGGTGCGCGGGAGCATGATGCCTTTCGCCGCGTAGCCGTTGATCAGTTCCAGCAGCGCGGGAATGTCCGCCATAGAGGCTTTGCGGACCTCGATATTTTTGTTCGATGTCGTCTGCTGCGAGACCGTCTCAGGCGTCAGGGCGCTGATCATGCGTGTACCTTCGTCCCCGCCGCTTCGCCCGCAAGCACCCGAGTGACAATATCAGGCTCGGAACCCTTCACAATCCGTACTTCCTGCACACCCCGGGCCACTGCGGCCGAAGCTGCATTCAGCTTGGCCTGCATGCCGCCCGTCGCCACGCCCGTCTCGATCAATTCCCGGCAGCCTTCCGGAGTCAGCGCTGGAATAATCTGTTTCGCTCCGTCGAGCACACCAGCCACATCGGTCAGAAAAATCAGCCGGTAGGCCTCCCAGCCGGAACCCACGGCGACGGCCATAGAATCGCCATTCACGTTGTATATCACCCCGCCGGCGTCCCCCGCAACGCAGGCAACAACAGGCACATACCCGCCCTCCACGAGCCGATTGAGCAGAGCGGGATCGGAGCCCGTGACCAGCCCAACGAACCCGAGTTCCGGGTCCAGTTGCGCAGCCGTAGCCACTCCTGAATCGACACCGGTCAGCCCCACTGCCCGCGCGCCCGCCACGCCCAGGGCCGCCACCAGTTCGGTATTGACCGACCCGGCGAGGACTTTGAGCACGGCGTCAATGGTTTCCGGAGAGGTCACACGCAATCCGCCAACAAACCGGCTCTGGACGCCACGCTCTTCGAGGAAGCGGGTCATCTGCTTACCGCCGCCATGCACCACGGTCACGCTCAGGCCCGCCGCCGCTGCTTTTGCAATCTGGCGCGCGATGTCTGCCCGCGACGCCGGATCGTCCAGCAAACTTCCGCCGACCTTGATCAGAACCTTCACAACAATCCGGCCGTTTCCGGAAAGCCCAGCGCCAGATTCAGATTCTGGATCGCCTGCCCGGCCGCTCCCTTCACCAGGTTGTCGATCGCGCTCACCACCACGCACCGGCCCGACGCGGGATCGGAGACGACACCGATATCGCAGAAGTTTGTGCCCCGCACGCCGGCAAGATCCGGCACTTTTCCCGCGTGGTAGAGCCGCACGAAAGGCTCACAGGCATACTGCTGCTGGTAGATCGCGAGCACCTCACCGGATGTGAGCGGCTTTGCCAGGCGGAAATAGATTGTCTCGAGGATGCCCCGGTCAATCGGAATCAACTGCGCCGTGAAACTGAATTCATTTTCCTCAAGCCCGCTCGTCTGCAACACCTCGGCTACGTGACGATGCTTCAGAATTGAATAGGCCGAGAAATTCTCAGTCACTTCGCAAAAACTTGTCGCGATCGATGCCTTGCGGCCCGCGCCGCTGACTCCGCTCTTTGCGTCACACACAATCCCCGCTTTCCGGTCGATGACACCTGCCGCGATCAGAGGCCGGAGCGCCAGATTGGCCGCTGTGGGGTAGCAGCCGGGGTTCGAAATCAACCGGGAACCGGGTACGAGGGAACGGAAAAACTCGGGCAGTCCGTAAACTGCCTGAAGCAGCAGTTCTGCCGCCGTGTGGTCTTCCTTGTACCACTGCTTATACCGCTCGGCGGTGCCAAGACGAAAGGCGCCGCTGAGATCGACGACAATCGCGCCACTTGCAAGAAACTTCGGAGCGAGGTCCATGGACACCTCGGCAGGAGTCGCCAGCAAAACGGCGCTGAGGCCCAGTTTCGCTACCGAATCCGGCGTTGCGGGCGCGCGCAGTAACTCGGAGGGGCGCATGAGCGCGGCTTCGTGGCCGGCGTCGGCCCTATGCTCAAGCAGCACCGGAGTGCAGTTCGGGTGTTTCGAAAGAAGACGAACGGCTTCGGCGCCGCTATAGCCTCTGAACCCAGCTATTCCAATGAGAGAAGACATGGGATGGTATATTTATTCAGTCCAATGAATAAATATACCATTGGTCGTAGTGGGTCGGTTTGAAAATGCCAGCACCAGACAATTCTCTCATCACCGCTAACCATACCGGGCACACCAGGACGCTACGTCCAGGTTCAGATCCATCGCCTGAATTTGTGGATCTTCGTCAGTGACATTCAGTTTCAGTAGGGCTGCCGAAGTTGCCACCGCAGGGGTTTAACCACGCCCCTGTGCGAAAATCATACAAACAGGGGCCCCCGAATCCCCGGTACATATATCTTTTCGGGTTGCTATCTTTACACTTAATCACGTTCTACACCAGTAATAGAAAGTAACAATCGAAATAGCCCGTCGTCTTTTCGAGGACGGCTGAAAAAAGTCTATGCAAAACAAGTTCAACAGATTGACAACTATCTCTATCGCATTGCTATCGTTCGCGGTGCTCCTTCAGCGCCCAGCGCAAGCACAAAATGCGGGGTTTATTCACGGATCGGTCACCGATCCCTCGGCCGCCGTAATTCCCAACGCCTCGGTGACTGCCATCGGCAACGGCATAACCCGTGCCACGCAATCGGACGGTCAGGGCAAATATACTTTCACGCTGCCCCCGGGTAAATACGCGGTCCGCGCTGAATCCAAGGGTTTCGTAACATATACCCAGCCTGAATGGACGGTATCGGCCGGCCAGACGGGAACGCTCGATCTCGCACTCCAGATCGCCAGCGACACGCAGCAGATTCAGGTGACCGATCAGGCCGTGGGGCAGGTTAACGTCGACCCCTCCTCAAACGTTGGCGCGCTGGTGCTTAAGAACGAAGATCTTGATAATCTGCCCGACGATCCCGACGATCTCCAGGCCGATCTGCAGGCTCTTGCCGGACCCGCCGCGGGCCCCAACGGCGCGCAGTTTTTCGTGGACGGTTTCAGCGGCGGCCAGTTGCCTCCCAAGAGCTCGATCCGCGAGATTCGAATCAACTCGAACCCGTTTTCCTCCGAATTCGATCGCCCCGGTTTCGGCCGCATTGAGATCCTGACCAAGCCAGGCACGGATACGTTTCACGGCGGCGTCATGATGAATTACGGCGACCGCATTTTCGATACGCGCAATCCGTTCCTCGCAACGGAGCCCGGATACAGCTCCAAGATGTTCTCCGGCAATATCGGTGGTCCGCTCAGCAAGAAGGCATCTTTCTTTCTCGACTTTAACCGCCGCCAGATCAACGAAAACAGTCTGATCAAGGCGCAGGTTCTCGACAATAATTTCAACCAGGTCCCCTTCGTCAGCGCCTATCCCACTCCGAACCGGGTCTGGACCATCAGCCCGCGCCTCGATTACCAGATCAACGCGACAAATACCCTGGTTATCCGCTACAACCACAGCGACAGCTCAAGCGTGGGGGGGGTCGGAAATTTTGCGCTGCCCACGCAGGCCACCAAATCCAACGGCAAAAACAACAGCGTTCAGATCACTGAAACCGCCATTCTCGGAACCAAAGCCGTGGATGAGACCCGCTTCCAATTTCGCGACAGCCATTCTGGTCAGAGCGCTTTCGGAAGCACCGTTCTCCCCGGTCTCGACGTTTCAAGCTCCTTCAATTCCGGCGGCGCGCCGTTCGTATCGAATCACAACTTCAACAAGGAATACGAGCTCCACAACATCATCACGATAAGCCAGGGTACCCACGCCATTAAGGCTGGTTTCCGCGCCCGTCAGACCGACGTCGAGAGCCTTTCCACCTCGAATTACAATGGCTCCTACAGCTTCAGTCTCAACACCACCAGAGGCATTCCGGTCTGCCTGCAAAGCATTCCTGGCAACAACGTCAACGGTCTCAACAATTACGTCAACCCCAACTCCGATGGAAGCCTCACCTCGCTTGATCTCTACCGGCAAACGCAACTCCTGCTCAATCAGGGCTTTGGCATGGACGCCATTGCAGCCAATGGCTGCGGTCCCACGCAGTTCAGCCAGGCCGCAGGCAATCCTCTCCAGTCCGTGCGCCAGTTCGATCTCGGCGTCTTCGTGCAGGATGACTGGCGCTTCCGCCCGAACCTGACCATCAGCACCGGCCTGCGCTACGAAACTCAGAATAATATTCACGACCATCTCGACTGGGCTCCCCGCCTGGCCATCGCATGGGCTCCGGGCGCCAAAAAGGGCGCGACGTCCAAGACCGTCATACGGGCGGGCTGGGGCATGTTCTACGACCGCTTCAGCGAAACCGATGTTTTGCAGGCCCTCCGAAACGATGGCTTTTCCCAGCAGAATTATCAGCTCACGGCAGCGCCCAGCGTTCCGCTCAGCTATTACCCCAATGTTCCTCCGCTCTCCACGCTGACCGCAAGGTCGCTTGCGCAGCAGAACATCACCCGCATCGATCCGACCGTGGTTGCGCCTTATATGATGCAGACTGCGCTCACCGTCGAACGGGCGCTCCCGGGACGCACTTCGCTGTCGGTCAACCTCGTGAACTCCCGGGGGGTGCATTCACTCATCACCCGAAACGTCAACGCCCCGTTCCCGGGCACCTACGGCACGCAGGCAACGCCTTTAGGAGTTATTCCATTTCCCGGCTATGGCCCAATCAGCCAATTTGAATCGACCGGCATTTACAAGCAGTCTCAGATGATCGTCAACATGAGCACGCGCTTTAACCGGCGCTTCTCGCTGAACGGCTACTATGCTCTGGGCTCGGCTCATGGCGATGCCAACGGGCAGCTGATGGATCAATACAACGCGGCTATCGATTATGGACGCACCCGCTTCGACGTTCGCCATCGTGGTTATGTAGGCGGCTCGGTGACACTGCCCTATGGCGTGAGTATGTCTCCATTTGTCACCATGAGTTCCGGGTCGCCATTCAACATTACAAC
This sequence comes from Terriglobia bacterium, assembly GCA_040003745.1. GTDB lineage: Bacteria > Acidobacteriota > Terriglobia > Bryobacterales > Bryobacteraceae > BOG-234. The sequence goes on along the minus strand of JBDUBZ010000044.1, from coordinate 3,077 downwards.
GGGCAATCAATACAACGGCAGCCAGATATTCAATGCCCGGCCCGGCCTTGCGCCCGCTGGCGCGGCCTGCACCAGCGCGGCTGCGAGAACGAACTTTTATTGCACCTCGTTTGGGAACTTCGACATTAATCCTCCTGCGGGCGAAACTATCATCCCCGTGAATTACGGCAACGGTCCCGGCAACTTTTCCGCTAACGTGCGGTTGAGCAAGACCTGGGGTTTTGGCGAAAAAGCGACGGCTAATCCCAACGCCATCCCAGGCGGAGGCCCCGATGGGGGTCCCGGCGGCCCAGGCGGTGGTGGCGGCGGTCCTCGCGGTGGTGGCGGCGGGGGCGGCGGTCCTCGTGGTGGCGGCGGCGGTGGTGGCGGCGGACGTGGCGGTGGTGGCGGCGGCTTTGGCGGCGGTGGTGGCGGTGGACGCGGCGGCGGTGGGGTCAGCGGCAAAAAATACAGCCTGACGGCCAGCATTAACGCTCGCAATGCGTTCAATCACGTTAACCTCTCGGCTCCGAACGGTAACATCGCTTCGCCCTTCTTCGGTCAGTCGACCAGCCTTGCAGGCGGTGGTGGTGGCGGTAGCGCCGCCGGTAACCGCAGAATCGAATTCCAGTTGCGCTTATCGTTCTAAGTCACAGGCTTCAAGTTAACTCACCGGCTTCAGGCCCGGCCGCGCCCCAGTTCTTCAGGGGGTACGCGGCCGGGCTTTTTTATTTGCCCGCTCATCCGATTCCGTCCGGCCAAAATGGCAAGGCGCCGGGCGGCGCAATCTATCCGCGGGCGGTGTTCGTAAACTCGCCATCTTCTGCGATATCCCAGAAGGCCAGCGCGCCCACTTCCAGCACATCTCGATTCCATCGTGCCCGACGATTTCCGCTCTGCGTAAGGGCTCTGCGTAAGGGCTCTGCGTAAGGGAGAGGTGTAGCCGACCGTTGCCTCGGGGCGAATGGTATCCCAGGATGCAGTAGGTTTCACGTCCGGTATAACAATCTCACCCGGCCAACGAAGTTCAGCCCGCGATTCGATGGCTCCTGGAGCGCGGATAGCTGCATCTATTTTCTGTTTGGCACAGGGCTTTACGCACTGACAGCATGCAGTCTTGCGGGAACCGTTACAAATAATCTGCGGTGCCGCGCGAGACGATCGTGCATTTATTACATCGAGACGGTAAACGATCTGGTGGCCGCCACGCCACGCAGCTTTACCGGTGGTTATTTCGGTGTGCCCGGCGCGCTGTTCATTCGCAGGCCGGCAGCTTCGGCGTGAACCTCACGATGCGCAGCACCGACTTTGCGGCGTCGCTTTCCGCGCACCTGTATTCCCATCAGAAAAAGCACCATATAAAATTGTTTAATTATGCACCTTGCAGCCGGTGACCGACTCGGGCCGTTCGAAGTCCTGGAGTGCCTCGGAAACGGCGATGAAAGTACGTCCTTTCGCGCAATCGATACTACCCATCAGTTTGAAGTCGCGCTCAAAGTTCTGCCGGGGGAACTCGCCGGCGATCCCGAGTGGCTCAACCGTTTCAGGCTCGATGCGGAGTTGCTGAACTCACTCAGACATCCGGGGATCCCTGCTATCTACGACGTTCATCAGTTCGACGGCATCACCGCCGTGGCCCTGCAGTTCGTGGAGGGAGCGAGCCCACAACCACCGCTGCCCGTCGAAGACGTGATTCGAATCGTATTGCAGATTGCCGAAGCTCTGAAGGTGGCGCACCGGAGCGGAATCGCCCATCGGAATTTGACCCCGGCCAGCATCCTGCTTACGGCCGATGGGGGCGTTAAAGTGCTGCATTTCGGCCTCGCCCGCCGTCTCGGCTCGCAGTCCGGGGCCCCAGACGCCCCAACGATGACCATTGGAGCCGACCCGATTTCGCCGGACGAGTTTCGAGGCGTGGAAAACGACTACCATTCGGATATTCGGGCGATAGGCGAACTGCTGGTTCACCTTTTGGGCGATTCCGAGGGACTGCCCTCGGCGGTTCAGCAGGCGATCGCGCGCGCGAGTGATAATGACCCGAATCGCCGATTTGCCAGCATTGCGGAATTCGCGGCGCTGTTAGAGCAACGGCGCGCAACCCCCGCGCGCGAACGGGCCATCACCGTCCGTTCGTTCCTGACGTTGAATGACGACGGCGAACTGCCGGCGGCTCTGTCAGGCGAGGCCCGCTACACCGATATGGGTCTGCTGGGCGCGGGCGGAATGGGCGAGGTGCGCCGGGTACGCGACAGGGCGCTGAACCGCATTCTCGCGATGAAGATCGTCAAGGCCGAGGTGAAGGGGCTGCAGGGGCGCTTCGTTCAGGAGGCGCGAATCACCGCCCAGCTGGAGCACCCGGCCATTATTCCCGTCCACGAAATCGGAGTGCTGTCCGACGGGCGCCTCTACTTCACGATGAAAGAGGTCCACGGCCAGACGTTTTCAGCGGCGATACGCCAGGCGCATGCCTCCTGGCAGATACCCGAGGCGTTCCGGACGAATAGCTCCCGGTGGACCCTGCGTCAGCTGACTGGCCTGCTGCAGCGGGTTTCGGCAGGTGTGGGCTACGCTCACAGCCGCGGTGTGCTGCATCGGGATCTCAAGCCTTCAAATATGATGATCGGCGCGTTCGGTGAGGCGCTGGTGCTCGATTGGGGCCTGACCAGCGTCGGTTCGGCTCCGGCGAGCGGCCCGGACGCTGCAGCCGATACGGAATCGATCCGCTATGAGGAAAGAACCGCGATCACCGATTCCACGCGTACCGCGGATGAGCGCACTCTCTTCGGCGCCATGATGGGCACACCCGGCTTCATGGCCCCGGAACAGGGCACTGGGGATCTGGACAATATAGGTCCGCAGTCGGACGTCTTTTCACTCGGCTGCGTGCTTTACAACATTCTCATGGGATCGGCGCCTCAATCGGTTGGGCGCACCGGCAGGATCGCGCCCAAGACTGAAGAAACCCTCAGTGCGCCACCGCTTCGCGCGGGTGGCGGACACGGACCGCTGGCCCCAAAGGAGCTTTGGGAAATCTGCCGGGTCGCCATGGCGCCGAACCCGCGGGATCGTTATGCGAATGCCAGCCTTTTTGCCGCCGC
>JBDUBZ010000339.1:0-4562 GCA_040003745.1 Terriglobia bacterium | reverse complement strand
AGATGATGCCGTAGACGATCATGCAGATTCCCACCAGAATATAAGCGCCCGGAATGAGCGGGAACAGGAAATTGACGGCACGCAGCCGCTGCCATTCCGCGCGCCGCCGGAAAACGAAGAGCGACGCCACGGCCATCACGGTGAAAAAGGTCAGGCTGAAACCGATATAGATGATCAGTGCGGGAAATGGCGTCAAGGTCATGAGCATGGCGCAGAGGCCCTGCATCAGGATGGCGTTTACTGGGGTGTGCCAGCGAGGATGGACCACACCCGCCGAGCGGAAGAAGGCTTTGTTATGAGCCATGGCGTAGTAAACGCGGGGTCCGATGGTGACCATGGCGTTGACGGTGGCCATGAGGGAAACGGCCATCAGGGCGGCGAAGATTCCACCGATATCGGGGCCGAAGAGATCGGCGGCCGCCAGCGACCCCACGGCGACCACGTTCTTCATTTTCTCGATGGGAGTAGCGTAAATGAAAAGCAGATTCAGACCGAGATAGGCGACGGTAACAATCGCCGTCCCAATGCCGAGTGCGAGGGGCAGCGTGCGATCCGGCTGTTTCAGTTCTTCGCCCACATAGGTGGCCGCATTCCACCCGCTGTAAGCGACCATGACCCAAAGCAGACTGATCACAAACGCAACGGGAACGGAATTGGGCGAAGTGCGGACGGCGGGCGTCCAGAGATGCGACCAGTCGCCGTGACCGACAGTGAAGCCGACAAGGATGAGACCTCCGATGACCAGCAGCTTGGTAGCAGTGAGAAAGTTCTGCACGCGCGCCACTCGTTTGATCCCGAAGACGTTGATCACCGTGAAGCAGCCGATCAGCAGACACGCGATGAGGGGCGGCCTGCCCAGGCGGTGGGGGGAAAGATAGCCGAGGTAATCGGAAAACGCGAGCGCCGCGGCCGCGATAGAGGCGGAAAAGCCCGCGAAAAACGAGATCCAGCCGGACATGAAGCCCCAGGCTGGACCGAACGCCCGTGTGAGATAGATGTATTCGCCGCCCGAGCTTGGAAAATTGACGCCGAGCTCGGAGTAACTCAGGGCGCCGCACATGGCAAACAGCGCGCCCACCAACCAGACCAGGAGCACGGTCCGGGCATCGCCCAGGTCGCCCATCATGAATCCGGTGGTGGCGAAAATGCCCGTGCCGATCATGTTCGACACCACGAGTGAAGTGGCGCTTACAAGTCCGAGTTGGCGCAGTAGTCCCAGGATCGTCCGAAGGATAGCATCGCGAGCCCGCTGGGGTTACTGTTTCAGCTGGTTATCGAGCAGGCGGGCGAAGTCTTCATAAGTAATGGTTTCGGCGATCGATTGACCACCGGCAAAGATCGTGGGCACCTTCGCGATGCCCCGGCCGAGGGCGCCCTGAAAATCCTGCTCGACCAGGCCGAGGAGCCGCTTGTCGTCCATGGCGGCGACGATGCCCTCCGGATCGAGTTTGTTCCGGGAAGCGAATTCAGCCAGCCAGGACTTCAGGCTGGCCTGCGTGATGGTCTGCTGTTCTGCCAGAAGCTCGCGCCGGAGGGTGATGCCGATCCGTGGGTCGTGTTCATAAACCCAGCGGCTCGCGGCGGCCGCAACGCGAGCCCAGTCATGCTTCGGCAGAGGAAAATCGCGATGCACGAACGCGACGCGGGAACCATAACGCGGCAGGATTTTTTCATCGAGCAGGGTACGGAGTCGCTGACAATCGGAACACTGCAGGTCTTCGTAAATAATTACCCTGACCGCGCTGACCGGATTTCCTTCCACGATCTCCGGGCGGATACCTGCCGCCAGCAGTGCCGCCAACACCAGGATCACAGCTGTACGGGCGCTTGCAGCCGGAAAATCAGGCGCGTTTCGGACGGGATTTTCACCTTCTGCCCGCTCGTCACCGCCTGCACGCCACCGCCGAGCGCCGCGCCGGACGCCGCGCCGATCGCCGCACCTGTACCACCACCGGCGATAGCTCCCACGATCGCTCCCAGTGCCGAACCGCCGCCGACAGTCTTCGCCGTCTTCGCGCCGCGTGAATCACTCGTAGTTTTGACATCGGTGCTGGTCACATCCACCGGCCGGCCTTTAATGGTGATCGATGCGAGCGCCAGGGTAAGGACTGTCCGGCCCTGGAACTTGCCCGATTGCTGATCGTCTACCAGTTTCGTCAGCACGTCGGCCCCACGCGGGACGATCTGCTGGCCGTCCACATAAATCGGTTCGTCGAGACTGGCGCGAAACGTCTGGCCAAGCCTGGAGCTATCCGAATTCACGCTTTCGATCATGCGGATGGTCACGGACGTATCCGCCGGAATCGAAATACCCTGCGGGCTTTCCTGACGCGGGCTTTCCTGACGCGGGCGCTCATAGCCGGCAGACTCCGGTTGGCGCGGCGGTGGCTGCGGCTGGTATTCCGGCTCCCTGAACGACACCGACGACACCGTGTTCACATCGTAGGTTTGAATATTGCCATTTACGTCGACGCGAATCTGTCGCGCCGTGCCGCCCAGGTAGGTACCCTGGATCGCTTCTCCACTCCGCAACTTAATGACGTCGGCGCTGGCGAGCGACATGGTACCCGCGATGAGGAGAAGTGCTGAAATTACGCGCATATATCCGTTAGACAAAGCCATTGTAACTAAGGTTGCACAATTCATTCGCGCATGGTGGGGGCGAATTGGCGGACAACTTCTTTACCTTTGTCGAAGGCGTCTGCGTACGCATCGCGCTGTTCTTGTTTCGTCAGCCCGGCTCCGGTTCGGTTTAGCTTTTCGAGGCCCAGGCCCACCACGTAGGTTCCGGCGAAAGCGACGGCCGCTTTCGGAATCAGGCCGCCGCCGAGCGGGATTTTTCCGATCAGTTCGCGGGCAATGGCGCGCCAGCCGAAGGCGCCGGTGATAATCGCCGCAATTTCCGCCTTCTGCTCGGTGTACCCGACCGGGCGCCCATGCGCAGCCGCAATCGAGAGCGCCATACGGATCTGGTTCATCGTAATGAACGCGGTATCGGTTGCGAATTCACCCACGGCCCAGGGGAGCTCAAGCAGATTCGGCACCACGTTCGGCAGCGCCGTGACCAGCGAGAAGAAAGCGTTCTCGCGCGCCATGCGATTGACGATCCGGTGGGTTGCGGGCGAGCGGAACAAAGGAAAAGTCCGCGCAAGTGCGAGTTCCACCTTGTCATTCGCCTTTAGTATGTCGTCGATCAGGGCGGGTGCGCGGACCGGATCGAAAGAGAAGCCGTTTTCGGGCACCGGGATTCCCAGTTCAGAGAGCACAAAATCATAACCGCCGGGCGAACCATCTACGCGATGCACGGCCCGCATGGCCTGAGCGCGGGCGGCAGCATCGGTCGCCGGAGGAGCCAGAAAGCGTTCCATTCTGGCATAGGCATCTTCGCTCGATGCCATCAGGCCAACCTTCAGATCCTGCCCGGCGGAGCCCCTGATTTCATCGGTGTTGAGGCTGGCGTAGATTTTCCGTAAGTCCTTCAGAACATTCAGTGACATGGCGCTCCCGCTTCAGTTTAGCGCTCCTGGTCCGCATACCCCCTGGCTGTTTGTGGCAAAACGGACGGCCAAAACGCATATCCCATGGTCCACGATGGGGATATAGACCCTTTAACGGGGAAATGGTATCCCCAAGCATGTCCATGAAGGCCACCTTATTGGTTATCGTTACGCTGACGTCTCTGCTCGGGGCCGCAAGCAGTGGAAGCCGGGTCCGGTATGTGGGGGGAACCGTCGCTGGGGTGTCCCCCAGAACAGACGCGCGCATTGATTTCGGCGCGGAAGATGGGCTGTCCTTCAATGCCAAACACGGTGTCGTCCAGATTCCCTACCGGGACATCAACACTATCGAATATGGAATGCGCGTGAGCCGACGCTATATGGAAGCCATTCTGATCTCGCCGATCTTCCTGGTGGCGAAAAGGAAGACTCATTTCCTGACAATCGGATACTCGGATTCGAACGGTCAGCAGCAGGCCATGGTGCTCGAGGTGGGGAAAGACGAGATTCGTCCGCTGCTGGTCTCGCTCGAAGCGCGCACCGGCCGCCGGGTCGAATATCAGGACGAAGAAGCGAGGAAAGCGGGGCGCGGGTGAGAGCCCTGGGTATGAGAGCTTAGATATGAGAGCTTGGGTATGAGAGCTTGGATATGAGAGCCGCCACCCTCGGAATTGTGCTGACTGCGGCCTATTTCGTCATCGATGCCGGGGCAGTCGAACTCGGGCCTCCACTGGCCAACGTGCATCGGATCTATATCGACCAGCTGGGTGGCGGTCCGACCTCAGACCAGATGCGGGACATGCTGATCTCGGCGCTGCAGAACTCGGGTCTGTTTGTGATTACCGAGAATCCGGAGCGCGCCGATGCATCGCTCAAAGGTTCTTCAGACGACAAAATCTTCGTAGAGGAACATCGCGTCGCCGATTCCATCGGGCTTCATGCAAATGCGGGTTCGGGCAGCGGCAGTGGCGGTGGGGCGCTGGGCACCAGCAGTTCGTCTCATGCGGCGGCCGGAGTGGGCGTATCCGAAAACGAATCCAGCACTATCCAGGACCGGAAACATGA
>JBDUBZ010000338.1:0-4572 GCA_040003745.1 Terriglobia bacterium | reverse complement strand
TACTTCCTATCCCGCCAACGATCAGCGCAAGACCCTGTGCGCGCATGAATATCTCCGAGCCTGCCCACTTCGACGTCAGAAGAAATCTGACAAGCGAATCGGGAAACACGAACATTGCTCCCCCGACTCCGGCGAGCCAGAGCATGGAGGCGCGACTGGCTTTGCTGAAGCCGATCCCGATCCGCTCCGGCGAGTCCTTCACTTTGCAGAGGGCGGGAAAGATAGTCTGTCCAAGTATGATGTCGATCGACACCAGGAAGAACACAATCTGCTCGGCGGCCTTGTATTGGCCGACTTCACTCGTCGTGAGATACAGCGAGAGCACCAGAATAGTCCCCTGCTGCACCGCGATCATAGTCATGCGGCCGATCCATAGAGGGCCGCTGAAGTTGAGCAGGGATCTCAACTCCCCGCGGTCAGTCCGCCAGTGGGGTCTTACATGCGCCAGCGCCCATGCGGGCACGCACGTAACCGCGAGAGTGACCATTGCGCCCACTACCAGAGCCCATACGCCATAACCGGCATAAGCCATTCCGACCGTCACCGCAAAGCCGATTACCTTGCCTATAAACATCAGCAATCGCTGCTGAAAATATTTAAATTCGCGCGACAGCAGCGAGAGCGGCAGGCGGCAGACCCCGGCAAACGCTGCGTAGCTCATCACGCTGAGCAAAGGCCACAATTCGGGCTGACGATAAAAGCGGGCAATGCCCGGAGCCGCAATCAGGATCAGAATCCACAAGCCAAGCGCGAGCAGGAAATGCGCGGTCGCCGCCACGCTGTAAGATTCGTGGAAGCCTTCCGCATCCCGCTGGATCAGGCGATCGCCGATACCAAATTCGGAAATCGATTCGATGGTGGTGGCGAATACCGAGGCCATTGCATAGAGACCAATCTGCGCAGGCCCTACCAGGCGCAGCACGAGCACAAACTGCCCGAAGGTCAGAGCGCCCCCCACCACCGCGAAAATGAGGTTATTCACCGCGCCCCAGACTACGGTGCGGCGAAGTTTATCGGGCTCGTGGGCGGTCTGCGCGGAGGCGCTCATCTTCTCGCCGCTTGCCCGCGCGGCAGCGGGCCGGACTCTGGGCGAACGAGGCCAGCGGCCTCTGGTAACGCCTGGCTTAGAATTTCGTCCGCGTTCGCCACGCACGAACCGATCTTGCCTCCCAGAACGGACCAGCAGCCGAAGCCATGATCGGTGACAACGGTGGGGCGCCCATCGTAGTCTTCCGTGAACGCTTCCACCGTGCGCACGCCGAACCTCGATTCGAGATACCGGGCGTTTTCGAGAACCGGGAAATAACGGGCGGCCTGCCTGATCAGGTTTACCGAATTCGACCGTACCGGGCTCCACTCCGGAGGAAGACCATCGGCGGTGATGCGGCTCTTCAGCACAGACTCATTCACGTGGGTCAGGATAAAAATATTGTCCCGGCCCGTGCTCACCAGGCTACAGAAGGGCCCGTCCAGAACGGTCAGACAGATGTTCGGCATGGGGATTTCCAGAATGACCATCTCGCAGTAATCGAAGCGAAGACGCCGCAGGGGAAAGTTAAACCATTTCGAGACGATGTTGTTGTTCGCGTAGGTAGTATTGATCAGGTAATCAAATTCATCTTCGCGGGTTTTAGACCCGATCCGCGTAGTGAGTCTTTTGCGGCCGTCCCGGTCGATTCGTCCGTCTGTAACTTCGCTGTTCAGCAGCAATTCGACATTCGGATGTTTCATCAGCTTTGATGTGGCAAGAGCGCGCAGGCCCGGCAGATCGAATACGGATTCGTCAGTCCTGAGGCAGAGATTGATTCTGTTTGCATCCACCCAGGCGGGTGGGAACTCTTCGATTTCGAAGGTGAGTCGGTTCTGCGTGCAGGCCTCGAGATATCTCTCGCGCGTAATCACGGTGGCGAGCTTCGACGTGCAGTAGTACGAAGTCACGTCGTCGATCACGGCGTCGCCGAATACCGAATAGAAGACATCGCGCGTGGATTGGATTTCCTGCACGGTTTGCGGGCTTCGCGGGTAATGGAAGCCGGAGTGGAAGCGCCATTGGTTTTGGTACGACGCTTCGAGCAGAAGATCGGAGTGCCGCTCGAAGAGTGTGACCTCTGCGTGCGGCGCAAACTCGAGGGCGCAACTCGCGCCGAAAATGCCTCCACCGATGACTGCCACTCTGGGCCGGATCTTGCGAGGTCCGGGCATAGCTCTCGATGCGATCTCGACAATACGTGAACCGGTATCGCCATCGGGCCACGAAATCGAGGGGTCCCGCAGCGCGCGCAAAAACGTGAGAAGCGACTGCCGCAGCGCGCCATGCGGTTCACCGACTACAAATTTTTCAAGAGAATCGCGGCTCCTGACTGTTACGCTGCGATCCAGAAAATTGGCGGCGATTTTCCGGTCCGGGTATTCAAATTCGAGGGTTCTCATCTTCTCGTCGTTCCCGCTCCAGCCGAGGCTCAACAAAGCGCTGACGTCACCGGGATAGCGCAGCGCCACCTGATTGATCGTTCCCCGCTTTACCGTGACGAAGGTGTGTGGAGGCTGGTCAAGAAGAAAATCGATGGCATCGAAATAGTGCAGCAATTCGTAGTTGGGCGAGAGAGATTCCAGCCGGGTTTCCGATGGCTGCAGGAACGTCCCCCGGATCAACTGCGGTGGCGCACCGACCGATGCGAGCAACTCTTTGAGCTTGAGCAGCACGGCATCGAAACGAAAGACATGATTGACCATCAGCACGCGGGAATGCCTCCGCGCCCGGGCTTCGAGTTCCCGCGCGCCATCCGGATTCAGTGCCAACGGCTTTTCGACGAGAACATTCGTATGCCGCAGGCATTCCGCCGCGAGTTCGAAGTGAGTGGATGAAGGCGTAACGATATCCACCCCGTCGATGCCCTCGAGCAAGGCAGGAGTCAGCCCGACCGTGGCAGGTAACCCATAGTCGCGCTCGACCGCCATGCGCGATTCGTCGGATGCGACCACCACTCCGGCGATCTCCACTTGTTTCTCGCGAGCCAGCAGACTCCATACGTTGAGATGCTGGCGCCCGAAGCCTCCCGCGCCAAGAACGAGAATCTTCGGCGTAAAATTTCTCACTGACGTTGAATATCCCCCAGATCGCGATAGATGGCTTCGTACAGCGGGCCCAGAACAGACCAGTCGAAACGGCTGGCGGCCTGCCTGCAAAGCTGGGAAGTCTCCGGGAGGTTGTTGAGGGCGGCGGCTTCCACGATTGCGGAGACCATGCCTTCCACGTTCGTCGGCTCCGCCCTGTCGAGCGGTCCGGGATCGAATGTTCTTCCGATGCCGCCCGTCGAAACCAACTCCGGAATTCCTCCATCGTGAGTTCCGACGACGGGGGTTCCGCAAGCCAGAGCTTCGAGAACAACCAGTGGAAATGCCTCCCATACGGAGGGAAGCACGAGGACGGACGCCGCTGAGTAAAGCTGTTCGAGCGCCGCCGCCTCCGGAGCATGGAAGACGACTTCGCCCCGACACCGAGGCAGCACCAGGGCGAGCAGTTCCTGTTTGACTCCGTCGGAGACCTCACCACAGATATGCAGTTCCGCGCCTGGCATCTCCTCCTTGAGAGCGTTAAAGGCCCGCATTAGAAACCGGCCGCCCTTGCGTCTCTCATTCAGCGCCGACGCGCTCAGAATAATGGGACGCGCGAGGTTCTTGCTCCCAAGGGGACGAAATCTTTCAATGTCGACCGGCGCTTTGACAACGGTGGGCCGGGTTCCGAAGCGTTTCTCAAAATAGTCGGCCTGCACTTCCCCGTTGGTAATTACGGTGTCCGAAACCTGGACGGCTCGTCGAAACAGAGCGCCCCCCGATGAAACCGATTTCCGGTAACCAGCCGCCGCCGGAATCGCAGCCAGATGAAGCAGTACGCGTGTGCCCGTCAGGCCACGCAGCAGACTGGCTGTGTACGCGTCGGTGAAGTTGAAGCAGTGAGCGACATCGAAGCGTTCGCTCGCGAGCGCGGTCAGCGTCGTCAAAGGGAAAACATGGAAGGGATGAATGCCCGCGCGCGACATCCAGGGTTGCCAGAGGCTGCGATGATAGTCGGCGATGAAGCCGCCATCGTTATGGATCTCGCGCCTGCCAGGCTTGCTGCAAATGATCTTCGCGTGGTGTCCGCGCTTCGCGAGGAAGCCGGCCATTTCATTCATGAAACGTTCCGTGCCCCGGCGCACCTGCGGCCAGTTGGTGGGATGAACAAGGGCGATCCGCATTCCCGTCGTCACAGCAACGGCGTCCTGTGACGGATGCTGCTGAGTCCCGAGAACAGCAGCGTCATTGTGTCGCGCGGCAGATACACCACGAAGCGAAACGGCTTCAGAATGCCGCGCCATATACGGCTGCGCTCGCCCGTCCGGTGCACGATGTAAGGAACCGCGAGCAACAGGGCCGACCAGTGTACGGTAACCGCCAAAAAGAGGGAAAGGCAGAACAAATCGAAGAGCGCGGTGTTTTTCGATGCGAAGAGCCAGGCATACATGTGGGCCCGCAGGCCGGGGTGCCGCTTCACCATCGGCGGGCCGGCGCTGGCGTAGTAAGCACCCTCCA
>JBDUBZ010000337.1:0-4582 GCA_040003745.1 Terriglobia bacterium | reverse complement strand
TCTTCCGGCTTCGCGAGCATGTCCGCCGCATGGTGGATTCCGCGAAAATTTACCGGATGGACACGTTCCAGTTCACACAGGAGCAGCTTGCGGACGCAATCGTCGAACTGGTCGGCGTAAACCAGATGCGCTCCTGCTATGTGCGGCCCATCGCGCTTCGGGGCTATGGCGAAATGGGCGTCAACGGTACGAAGAATCCGGTGGATGTTTACCTTGCCTGCTGGGAATGGGGCAAATATCTCGGTGACGAAGCGCTGTCTGAAGGTGTGGACGTCTGCGTTTCGAGCTGGAGCCGTATTGCGCCCAACACGCTGCCCGCGCTCTCGAAGGCCGGCGCGAATTACATGAATTCGCAGCTGATCAAGATGGAGGCCGTGGCGAACGGTTATGTCGAAGGCATTGCGCTCGACACGTCCGGGTATGTGAGCGAGGGCTCGGGCGAAAACATCTTCGTGGTGCGCGACGGTAAGATTGTGACGCCTCCATTGGGGACGTCGGTTCTGCCCGGCATCACACGCGATTCGATTCTGACTCTGGCGGCGGATGCGGGGATACCGATTGTGGAGCAGATTATTCCCCGCGAACTGCTTTACATCGCCGACGAAGTCTTCTTCTCCGGTACCGCGGTGGAGGTCACTCCGGTGCGCTCGATCGACCGTATTCCGGTTGGCAAGGGCCGCCGGGGACCGATTACCGAGCAGTTGCAGAAGGAATTCTTTTCGATCGTCAACGGTACGAAGCCGGATCGTCATGGCTGGCTGACTCCCGTTCCCGTGCGGGAACCGGTCGCAAAATAGAAGCCTTCAGAAATCGGAAGTAGCGCCGCCGCCCGCGGAATCTCCGCCACCGAACTTCACTTCGGGACGCGTTGTCTGTGGGACCCCTGTATGTGGCGCCATGAGGCCGAATGCGGTAGACCCGGCGTTCATCCAGCGTTTGTCCCTGTCCGAGAGGCGCTTGGCCGTAAAGCCGTGGCGAATCCCGCCGGGTCCGGCGGATAGCCAGCGATGAATGATTAGGGCGGCACCAGCCAGCAAGGCGCCGAGGATCATCGGGTCCCAGGTATGCCGCTGCCAGCCGAGGTAGGGCTTATTAGTGACCAGCGTAAGTATGGCGGCGATTCCGCCCACGGCGATCACCAGCCGGTCTTTCCGCCGCAGACCACGCCACAGCACGGCGAGTGGAAGACACCAGGTCAGCACCCAGGTGGTCCAGTAGAACGCACCCGGAAATTCAGAGAGGGTCCGCGGACCGCCCCGCCACTGTGCGAGCAGGCTCAACGACGAAAGTTGCAGATTGATTGCGAGGTAAATGCCAAGCCAGAGGCACGCTTCGACGATGGAGTACCCTTCATCGAGGTAAGACGAACGATAGCGTGAGCGCACCGCGGCCACCGCGATCAGGGCCACCGTGTAAATCGCCGCGACGATCAGATGCTGCGCGGAATGCGAGGACGTCCAGTAACCGGGCAGCCAGACAACGAAGATCATGGCGGCGGGAAACGCATAGGGAAACCCGAAGCGATGCCATATCCAAAGTGAAGCGACAGCCCCGGCGGCGGGAACCAGGAATTCTGTTCCGTCCTGCACCTGGAAACCCGGGAAGGGAATGGCGGATATTCCCGTGCAAAGAAAGGCAACGGCGCAGACAGCGAGGGCTTCCTCGATGCCATAGCGATAGAAATTGTAGTGCGAAACAGCCAATTCTGCGGCCGCGTAGGAGAGCGCGGCGAAGATCAGCAGGAAAATGGCTGTGGGAGCCGAAGTCCCTTGCGGAAGAAGGAAAAAGAAGAACAGCGCGGCGGCGGCTCCCACGACGAACAGGGTAAAGAGGAATAGGACGGCCCTCAGGAAGATGTTTGTCCTCCGGAGCTCACAGACGGTTTCCCGCTCCATGTGCAGGTACTGATCCTCGGTGATGAAACCCTGGCCGCGCCAGTCCTTCAGCAGGCCGCGTGCGAGCAGCGCTTCCTGGCTCGAATCGCTGTAGGCTCTCATGCTTCCCGCCCGAAGCGCCGCGCGGTCCCGACCAACAAGGCCACCATGCAGACGCCAGTCAGGATGAAGTAGCTCAGGACGGCCACAGCTTCGCCCATGGCGCGGACAACGATCAAACTGACCCCCGCATAACCATAGATCGCCGCGTAAGCGACGAAGGAAAACTGCCGGCGGGGGAGTCCCCAGAGAAGAGATGCGCCACAGGCGGCAAGAAGAGCGGGAAGCCACACGGCGTAGCTCTCGGTTTGAGCAACGATGCCCGAGAGGAGCGCCAGAAAGAGAACGTTGGCGGCAATGTTCAGATAAGTGCCGAAGAAATGCGCTTTCAGGCGGCGGCGCTGGAGCATGGCTCCCGTGAGACCGACAATCAGGCTGTAAAGAACCGCATATAACCGGTAGCGAGCGTCGTGATGAGAGGGCCAGTGGGAAACGGTAAGGCCAAACCATCCGGCCAGCGAGGAGAGCGCCAGCGACAGCACGAAGCGGTTATCGAAGCGATAAGCGAAGAAGAAGAAAAGGCCGGTCGTGGTGAGCAGATAGCCATCCCACTGTCCGGAGAGCAGATGAAACCGTGTCTCGAGGTACGCGAGTTCCACCGTCCACGTCAGGCTGCCGAGGTAAAGCACGTAGTCGAAAACCAGACTGGGTGACGGCGTTTCCGCCGGGGACCACTCCGGAGCGCGGGAGAAGCAGTACCAAAGACTGGCGGTGAGGATAACGGAGAGCACGGTCAGGACGAGGACGTCACCGAATTGCCGGGACCACGTAGTGACGGTCCAGCCAAGACCGGCAACGAAGATGAGGATGCCGGCGTAAAGGAGAACATTGAGTTCGAGAAAAACCGAAAGTGGTCCTCCCCGGGCCAGACCGGCAAGGAGTGTATGCTGCTCGGCCGATATAACGGCGTGCGCTTTCCATTGCTCCAGTCGCTCGCGTATTTCCATAAAGCGCTACTTCGGGAGGGTGGGCTTCGCCCGTACTGCATTCACCGGCCGGATCGATTCGAGACGCAGGACTCCGGCGGCGGCACGTACACGCACCTCTTCCTTCTTATCGTCGAGAAGTGGAATCAGATCTGGCAGCAGGCGGCGATCGCTGCGCAGGGCAATGGAGTGAACCGCCGCGGCGCGCACGGAGGTGTCGGAATCGCTCAGCGCTTCCTTCAAAGCCTGCAGAACCTCCGGGCTCTTATCTGTGCTCAGGAGGAGGGCGGTGGCGGCGCGTCCGGAGACGCTGGGGTCGGAGAGAATTCCCTGAAGCGAGGACACACCTGCGCCGAGACCTGGCACCGGAGCAATAGAAGCGCCTTGTTTCAGCGCGAACATGAACATGGTCTTCGGGGTGTGAAGCATGCGCAGGGCCTCCCGCTTCTGCCGCGCGATCAGGCCGGACGAAGTTTTTGTTTCACCGCTGAGGACGGACAAAAGCGCTTCGTGTCCGGCGGGATCGTTGAGGGTCCATAGGGCCTTGGCGGCGGCGAAACTGACTTCCGGCACACTGGAGTTCAGGGCTTTTTCGAGTGCGGGAACGGTGCGCTTGTTCTTCAGATCCACCAGACTCGTGATGGCGGCGAGGCGTACTTCCACGTCTTTGTCTTCGAGCATGTTGTCGAGTTCGGAAAGCCAGGGCTCGGAAGGCTTGCCGAGGCTCAGGGCTTCGACGGCCTGCTTCCTGGTATCGGGATTCTTATCCTTGAGGGCCGCGTCGAGAATAGCTCGGGCCCGCTCGGAATTCGATGGGGTCTGACCGAAGCAGAGGGCCGATAGGACGAGCAGAGCGAGAAGTATTCGCATGGCTGGTAAACGATTGTCTCAGTTCACCAACCGGCTACTGCAAAAATAAAACAATGCTCTGGCTGATCCGGCATGGGGAAACGGAATGGAGTCTTTCGGGCGCGCATACGGGGCGAAGCGACATCCCGCTGACCGCGAAGGGCGAGGAAAAAGCGCGGGGCCTGCGCGCCAAGCTTAGCGGGCGCGAGTTTGGGCTGGTGCTGGTGAGTCCGCTCAAACGAGCGCGGCGCACCTGTGAACTGGCGGGATTCGGAGCGCAGGCACAGATCGAGCCGAATTTACTCGAATGGAACTATGGCTCGTATGAGGGCCGTACGACAGAGGAAATCCAAAAAGAGCGGCCGGGCTGGTCTGTCTTCCGTGATGGCGTGCCGGATGGAGAACGTATCGACCAGGTCGCCGATCGTGCGAGTGCTGCCATCGCGCGGGCGCTGGGATCGGCGGGCGATACGGCGCTGTTTGCCCACGCACATATTCTGCGAATTTTGACCGCCCGGTGGCTTCGTCTCGCTCCTGAGGATGGGAGTCTTTTTGCCCTCGATACGGGGTCGATATCGACGCTGGGGTATGAGCGCGAGACGCGGGTGATCAGAAGCTGGAACGGTTAACGGCCCAGTGTCTGAAAAGGTCGAACCTCGCTTGGCCACTAGGGCGGATTGGAATCGCGCCGCTGTATTTACAACTACTTGCCGAGCCGCGAGCCTATGAAGTTTGGTGCGGATGAGAGGACTTGAACCTCCACTCCCTTGCGAGAACTGCAACCTGAATGCAGCGCGTCTGCCAATTCCGCCA
>JBDUBZ010000336.1:0-4596 GCA_040003745.1 Terriglobia bacterium | reverse complement strand
GGCCCGGGCCTTCGATCATGACCTGGACATCGTATTCCCAGGCTTTTTTGGTCAGCTCGCCGAGTGTCTTCAGTTCCGCAAACTGCGCGGCGTCGCTGGCGTCGGCAATGCAGCCGGGGCGCAGGCCATCGCCCAGAGAAAAGCTGACATCGTGCTTCTGGAAGATTTTGCAGATGCGGTCGAAATTCTCATAAAGCAGATTCTGGCGATGGTTTTTCACCATCCACTCCGCCAGAATCGCGCCGCCGCGGCTCACAATGCCGGTGATCCGCTTCGACGTGAGCGGAACGTATTGCACGAGCACACCCGCGTGGATGGTCATGTAATCGACGCCCTGTTCGGCCTGCTCTTCGATGACTTCGAGCATGACGTCGATATTCAGATCTTCCACGCGCCGTACGCGCGACAGAGCCTCATAAATGGGAACCGTGCCGATGGGTACCGGGGAATCTCGGATGATCGCTTTGCGGATCTCCGGGATATCGCCGCCGGTCGAAAGATCCATCACGGTATCGGCGCCGAATTTCACGGCATAGCGGAGCTTGTCGAGCTCTCCGTCGATATCGGACGTGGTAGCCGAATTGCCGATATTGGCGTTGATTTTACACTTCGAATTCACGCCGATGCACATCGGTTCGAGGCTCGCGTGATTGATGTTGGCGGGAATAATCATCCGCCCGCGCGCCACTTCATCGCGAATCAATTCGGCTGACACCTGCTCGCGTTGCGCGACAAACTCCATTTCCCCGGTCACGATGCCCTTGCGGGCGTAGTGCATCTGGGTGCGAATGGGATCCGCCATACGTTGTTTAACCCATTGGTTGCGCATCTATATGTTAAGTGTATATCCCTGGGAGACGGGAACATTACCAGGCCCGCCGCTTCTGGCGTCAGGAAGCGCCCCCCCCCGAATCGGCGAATCCACCAAATCCGAGGCGGCTGCGCCGGACCTTACGGGGCCAACGCTTTCCGATACATTTCGGCGGCTTCCTAATAAGTGCACAGGCCGCGTTGCAGCGCGTCCCTTGCGCGCCAGTTCCTCAAAGGCCTCGCTGCGGAGAATCTTGAACTCGTCCGTCCTGGTTCCCACAGTGAGCTCGGCCTTTAGCGTTCGCCGAAATCGTGTAAACTCGATCCGAGGTACCTCCAGATGAAAAAACCTTTGTTTCTTCGCGTTCTTGTCCTGATGGCATTCAGCGTCATCGCAGCCTTCGCCGCCGACGTGACCGGCGCATGGTCCGGCCAGATGGGTGGCCCGAATGGCGATGGATTTCAAATCTCTTTCACCTTCAAGCAGGATGGCGCTAAGTTGACAGGCTCAGTCGCCGGCCCGCAGGGCGATCCGATGCCCATCGCCGACGGCAAGGTGGATGGCGACAAGGTTTCTTTCACAGTGAGCTTCAACGGCATGGTCATCAAGCATGAGGGCACGGTCGCGGGCGATGAAATGAAGCTGACTTCGAAAGCCGATCAGGGCGACTTCCCCGGCGGAGAGATGACCCTTAAGCGCGCGAAATAATTCTCAGTCAAGCACTTTGAGCGTAACCACGGCGAAGATAGCGTCTTCGTCTGTCATGCCCGACATTTTACCCAGCACCGTCTTCTGGCCTTCCATAAAATCGCCTGAAGTTTTCAAACCCATATCCACATAGGAATACTGGATATTCGCCACAGGCGATACGCCCCCACCCGAAACGCCGGATTGAAAACTTCCTGTGGCCACCGGAATTTTGAAACTGAGATCCATCCGGCCGAAGCGTACGTAGCGGCCCTGGTCCTTGCGGTACACGGCTTCGGGACGTATCGCCATCTGCGCTGTCGCGAACTGGCCGGGGCCGAACGTGCCGGGAAGGCGGAAATTTTCAGACGCTTCTTTGCCCTCCTGCAGACGCATCGGAATGATGTCGAGCAATTCAACGCTCTTGTACTGCGTCGCCGCCTTGAGCTGGCGCGCCACGGATTCCATATCCGCCGGAAAATTGGGCGCTCCCGAACCCGCCTTCTGCGAGCATCGCAGCAAGGTCAGGGTCATTTCGATATTCCGGCCAATGGCTGCCTCACTGCCCGGGCGATCCAGTTGTTCTACCACGCGGCGCATCTGGGCCACGGCATCCTTCGGCCCATACACGACGATGGTTCGCAACTGGCTGTCCCCTTTGTATCTCACCGAAGGGAAAACCTGGAGCAGGTTCATGAGGCGGTCGAATGAATCTCCGGTCAGCGTTTTAACCGTTATAATTTCCGCGTCCTGCTGCGCGGGCTCGGCGGGTTTGTCCTGAGCGAAGGCCAGGGTCGCGGCAACGAATAGAGTCAATAGGCGCATTTTTTTCGATTCCTTTTCTGGTTCAATCTGCGGGTTCAGTCCCCAATCAGGCGGATTACAACGTCGGGATCCTGTGTTTCGATTTCTATGACCATGGGCTCCGGCCGGTGCTTCGGTGGCTGAATCGTCCGGCGCGTCCGAATGCTGTGTCTTTTCGCTGGGGGCGCCTGCATTTGGCTTGACGCGGCTTCACGCGGGCCTGCAGCGATCAATTTCCGTGCCGGTACGGGGACGGCTGCAACCGGACGAAAGAGGATTGTGGCCAGCACCAGAGCGCCTGCCGCGAGCACCCAGCCTGCGGCTTTCCACCACCCCCGCCGCCGGAGACGCCCTTCCAGTCCGGCGCGAAGCCGCACGAGCGAATCGGGCGGGACGGGCGTTTCGCGCATCTCACGAAACAGATCTCTGATATCGTCTTCAGTCATTTCCGTTCCCCACTGAGCAGGGCGCGAAGGCGACCCATCGCCTTCGATACCTGACTTCTAACCGTGCCCTCGACGGAGCCGAGGATGGCCGCCACTTCCGCCGTTGCCAGACCTTCAATCTCACGGAGCACCACTGCGGCGCGCTCTCTTTCGGGAAGCGTCGCAAGCGCGGCCATGAGCAGGCGCTTTTGTTCGTCACGAAGAACCTCCGCTTCCGCGGACAACCCGGCGGCCCATAACCCGGGCAATTGGTCAGGCCCGTTCTTTTCCGTCTTCCGCGTGCGCCGCGCCTTGTCGAAGCACAGATTCACAGTGACCCGGTAGAGCCACGCACCGAGCGCGGCCTCGTGCGAGAATTCCAGACCGTGCCGGTGCAGCCGCAGGAACGCTTCCTGCGCGACATCCTCGGCATCGGCCCAGTTGCCAAGAATTCGATAGGCGACGCGGAGCAACTGCGCTTCGCGATCGCGCACAACCTGATTGAACGAAGTCTCGGCTTCGCGCGTGGTTTCGAACATCAGGGCCGCTGTCTGCATGCTCCTGTACAGTCAAACGGAGCAAAGGCCCAAAGCGTTGACTGGGCAGAATAACTATTTTCAGCGAGGGCGAAGCGACTGCAGCTGATGCACCCGCAGCCGGGTGATTTGCGTCCGCACGGTATCGGCGCTCAGGCGGGGCCACGCGGCGCGGGCGAAATCAACCCAGGCATCGCGCAGTTTGAGCCACGCGGCCTCGGTTTCGCGGATTCCCTCCGGCTTGACGGTGCCCTGCCAGGCAGCCGCGGGAGCTTGTCTGATTTGCGAGTACGCGTCGTTCAGGTCCTGATCCGCCTTCCTGAAATCGGCTGCGGAAGCCGGACGCATGGATCCCTTTCCGAAGCGCCTGAGGTCGATCAGAAACTGATCGCGCAGAAGGCCTTCTTCCGCGAGTGAGAATGCCGCGCGCCCGGTTCCGGAGAGGTCCACCTCGTTAGCGGTACGGGCCGCGATGAAGGCATCCTGAGCGGCTTCGAGAACTTTGAATTTCTCCTTTACGGCTGCTGACCATTTGGCGGTAATCGCATCGACATCCGGTCGGCGCTTCGCCGTCGCGAACCTTTGGTGAATGGCTTCGCAGGCTCCCTCCATCAGACCGCTGGTGGCGTCATCGCACAGGTCGAATTTCGCCGGCTGCTTTTCCAGATGCGCAATGCGTCCTTCCTTCTCGGCATCGGCGGCCCAGGTGTTTTCGCAGGTGAAGCGAATCGCGAGATGGTAATCGCGCGCGACGCCCGCGCCATTGGCGTAGAGCATCGAGAGAACTCCCGGGCCAGAGAACGGATCGCCGACCGTTGGCTTGGGATGCGCCCGTTGGTACCAGGCGCACTGGAGCGCGGCCGCGGGGTCGGCTGGCTTGTTGAAACCGTAATAGAGCGCTGCGCTGTCGCACTGATCGAGCGCAGCCGGCAGGGCGGGCGGTGTCAGTGGTTCGGCGAGAGCGCTTTTACAGACCTGTTTCCAGTCTGTCTGGGCATTCGCCGCCAGCACGGCCACACTGAACAGCGACAGAAACCTGACCATGTCCGCATGTTACTGCAAGCGCCGGGCCTTAATGAAAATCGTGGGAATTAACCCCGATGTTCAGAGGATTGTCCAGCCCGCACACCCGCTGCGCCTGAATGTGGATCACACTATCCACGTTCTGCATTCTGCCTTCCACCAGTACCCACGAATTGGTCAGAATTTCCAGGCGCTGGGCTTCGAAAAGATCGGGCATGATCACGACATTTGAGATGCCGGTCTCATCTTCGAGGCTTATAAAGGTAACGCCTTTGGCGGTGCCGGGGCGCTGACGCACAATCACGTTGCC